>NZ_BAFM01000013.1 GCF_000334895.1 Halococcus agarilyticus
CGTTGAGGAAGACCTTCGCATTGCCGTTCACGTTGAGGCTCTCGATGTCACCGTCGAAGACGTAGGTATCGGTACCTCCGTAGACGGTGCCCGAGGCGCTCTTGTCGTCGTCGGCGATCGAATCAGCAGGATTGAGCCCAATGCTTTGACTCCTGTCAATTGCCTCGCTAACACTGAAGCTGTAGGCCGAATCGCTTCCCTGACCCTTGATCTCCAACGTGTTCTTGTCGCTGGAATCGTACTGGCTGGGATCGATCTCCTCGCCGTTGAGGAAGACCTTCGCATTACCGTTCACGTTGAGGTTCTCGATGTCACCGTCGAAGACGTAGGTATCGGTACCTCCGTAGACGGTGCCCGAGGCGCTCTTGTCGTCGGCGGCGATCGAATCGGCAGGATTGAGCCCTTTGCTCTGATCCCTATCGATTGCCCCGCTAACACTGAAGCTGTAGGCCGAATCGCTTCCCTGACCCTTGATCTCCAGTGTATTCGCTTCTCCACCACTAGCTTCAGCGACAGAGACGGCCTTGGTCAGGGTGTTGGTCGCGCCCTGGTCGTCGGTGACCGTCAGGGCGACGTCGTAGTCGCCGGCCGACTCGAAGGCGTGGGTGGGGTTCGCGCCCGCCGCGCTCGCCCCGTCACCGAAGTCCCACGCGTAGCTCGCGATCGAGCCGTCGTCGCTCGAACCCGACGCGTCGAAGGACACGTCGTCACCCGCAGCAGGGTCCTGCGGCGTGTACTCGAACGCCGCCGCCGGGTCCTCGTTGGCAGCACCGTCGCCGGTCTTCACGATTTCGATGGCCTTGATGTTGGGATTCTCCGCCACGTGTGCGAAGTCGATATTGAGGGTGCCGTCGCTTGGCGTCACCTCGAAGGACTCCATCGCACCCACGTCGTGACCGAACTGCGCGTACTGATCGTAGTCGTCGAGCTTCGTCTCGCCCTCGATGTTCACGTCGAACTGTCGTGGGCCCTTGTTGTCGTTGCTGTTCGAGCCCGAATCCGTCAGGAAGATCTCTGCGAAGTACAGCCGCACTTCGTAGGTCGATCCCTGCTGGACATCGAATGCCCACTGCATTTCCTCACCCGTATCGGTATCGTACCGTTCCTTCTGGAACAGTGATGCCGGGGTTCCTGATGGCACCGAGCTATCCAATGTAATTGAATCATCCGTACTGTAGGTGCCGTCGCCGCCGGCGCTCAGGTACGGCGATGGGTTGTTTTTCGTGTCGGCGCTCCACGCCGGACCGCCGTCGGAAGCTGCAACCTCCGAGCCGCCGGTGTTCACGCGGTAGACCGCCTCGCCGTCCGAGGGCGTACCGCTGTCGGTGTCCTCGACCGTCACGTCGACCGTGTCGGTGTCGGAGCCGCCGTTGCCGTCGGCGACCTCGACCTGGAACGTGTAGGTCGTATCACCGTCGACGTCGGGTGCGGTGAACGTCACCTGTTCGCCGTCGCTGAAGTCGAGCAGACCGTCGGGCTGGCCGGCGGTCTGGGTCCACGTGTACCCGAGCGTATCGCCGTTGGGGTCGCTCGAGCCCGAGGCGTCGAGGGTGACCTGGTCGCCCTCCTCGACGGTCTGGTCGTCGCCCGCATCAGCCGTCGGTGGCTGCTGGGCGGGCGGGTTCACGTAGTCGATGTTGAAGTCCGTCCAGGTCGCATCGAAGGTCGTACCTGCGTTGTACGACGTCGAGATGATGCCGGCTGCTGGTGCCGTACCATCGGAGCTGTCGAGCCAGCTCGCCGGAACGGCGGTCGGCGTGCCGACCTGGATCTTCTGCCCACCGTTCACCGCGTACTCGGCGGTGACGGCGACCTCGTCCACGCCATTGTTGGGCGAGGGGTCAGTCGTCGGGTCGATGGTCAGGGAGAGTTCCGTGTTACTCGAGGGGCCCGTCACGCTGCTGTCCTGTGCGTGCTTGTCGGGGCCGGCGCTGCCGTCGACCTCCTTGAGGAACTGGAGCCCACCGGAGCCGCCTTCGGCGGAGACGATGAGTTTCAGGTAGTTGTCCTGATCACCGTTGCCGAGGTAGATGCCCATTCCCTGGTAGTTCTGGGGGTCCACAGGGTAGCCGTTGACCGTGGTCGAGATCGTGAACGGCTGATCCGGCGCGTTGAACCCACGTTGGAACGCGTACTCCTGATCGTTGGTGCTCTGGTAGGTGTCGCCCTTGGGGACGTTTTCGACCGTCAGCACCTGGGCGGCCCCGCCGACCGTCATCGAGGCGGGGTCATAGAGGCTCTGGTAGTCGTCCTGTCCGTTGGTCATCAGTCCCGTCCAACCCTGGCCGTTCTCGCCGAACAGTTCCGTTTCGGAGAGATCCATGTTGACCGGGAGGTTCGTCGTGGTGCCGTCGTCCGGGTCGACCGCGAACGGATCGGACGTGTCGGGCGTGCCGTCGTTGTCGTCGTCGGAATCCTGACCGTTCGAGATGCCGTCGTCGTCGAAGTCGGCGGGCGTCGAGGCGGCCGAGCACGGGTCCGTGCCCGCGTCGAGCTCCTCGGCGTTGTTGTAGCCGTCGTTGTCCTCGTCGAGCGAGGCGTCGTCGGCGCCGGTACACTGATCGCCACCGGTGTCGCCGCCGAAGTCGTTCGGTTCGAAGACCGTGACACCGTTCCGAGCAGCGAAGACGGTCCCCGGGAAGGGGCCGTCGTCGCCGACGGCCTCAATGCCGAGGATGCCGCTCTGGCTGAAGAAGTTGCCCTGCTGGCTGGTCACACCGTCGCCGGCGTCGTTGAGCTGCACGCGCTCGACAGAACTGGATCCCTCGACGACGAGCAGGTCGCCCTGCATGGCGCCGCCGAAGTTCGAGGCAGTGTACTCGTCCATGCCACCGGTCCATCCGAAGGTGTTCCCGAGGGAGTTGTCCTCGGAGGGGTTCTGGTAGTCACACTCGACCGGGTTCACTTTCGAGGCGGGCACGGGGCTGTTGGACTCGGTGATGTCGAGAACCATGTTCCCGTCCGGGTCGTAGATGTCCGCGCCGGTCGGATTGGCCCGGATCGGGGCGGGGTGACCGGCGTAGCTGCCCTCGCTCGCGAGATGGAGCTGGTCGCCGGTACCGCTCCCGGGATCGTTGGGTTCGTTGGTGCAGACGCCGTTCGGGCCCTCACCGACTGGCTGGCCGCCCCAGCCGCCGTTCGGGCCGTTGTCGATGGCGTAGAGCTGGTCGTTCTCGGACAGCACGAGGTCGTAGGGGTTCCGGTAGCCGGAGGAGTGAACCTGGACGAGGCCGTTCTCGACCCATTTGGCCTGGTTCACACCGTCGTTGCCACCGAATGGAAGGTCGTCACCGTCAGTGGAGTCGTCGTTCTGAATGGTTGGGATACCATACAGGAAATCGACATCAGGGTAGTTGCTGTCGTAGCTCTGTAAGTTCTTTTCCTGGTGGTTATTGTTGATCTGCGCCAGGTCGACTGAGAGCACCGCACCCGAGAGCGCGTACTCGGACGAGTACCCGAAGTTGTTGCTGGGTGCGCCCTGGTTCGTGTGGCCCCCCTGGGCGACGTACAGCGTGTTGCCGTCGTCGCTCAGGTCCAGTCCGTTGGTGGCGTGATTCTCTTCAGAGCGCGGTAGTCCGAGAACCATAACATCGTGATCGACGTTCGCCAGGCTCCCGTCATCGTTCCAGTCCAACGTCAGCCGGGAGATCGCGCCGGAGTTGGTGTCCGTGTCGTCATCAACTTGCCCGACGTCGATCGTCGGGTCGCTCGATGAGACGTAAACGACCGGCTGTGCGGCGGTCCCACCGACCGTCAGGCCCGTTACCTGGCGGGTCGATTCACCGGAATCGATGTTCCCGTTATCGTCGTGGTTCGGGATGTCTTGAATGGCGCTGATCGCTTCCTGTGAGTCGACGCTATAGGAGTTCTGGCCGTCCCGGGAGACCTCTAGTGCGTAGACGACTCCGTTCTGTTTCGAGACGTAGAGCCGGCCGTCGGGCCCGAACTCGAGTGCCGTGAGCGAGCCTTGGCCGAAGCCTTGGAGATCACTCTTGCCGAACCCGACATCGGTCTGTGCGGAGGCTGTACCGGTCAACGCGACCGTCCCGGCGAACACTGATGTTACCATCAGTATCGAAAACACGACCGCTAACGTCGGTTTGATCACCGCTCTGTGCTGCACCGCTGGGTCTCGTCTGAGACTCATACTCTTTTCATGAGCGAGAATTTGTATATAGTCATTTACTAATTATCGCTCACAGGATGGGCAAGTACTACGAGATGGGCGGATTTTCACGGGGTGGGAACGGTTTCACGAACTGGGCGACACCGAAGCGATCAAAATAAGGAGCCGACATTATGGCAGCTCGCGGGCGGGCATGTCTAGACAAACTGGAGTAGTCGATGAATCGACTGTGACACCGGAGAAGAAACCGATCGAGAGAGCCAGCGGTTGCGAGGAAGGTCCGTTTGGATCGGAGAGGATTTCTCCCTACTCTCGTTCGCAAACGATCACGCTCCACGGCGTACCGGTAGCGCCGGGGTCGTTCTGGACAGCAATCAGGAAGTTCGCCTGCTGGTTTCTGCACCCACGAATCGTCCCGTCCACGGTAGCGGTGCCGGCCTCACCGAGGGCTATCAACGAGCGGATCGGGTTCGAGAGGATCGGACTGATCGCGGTAGGAGGTGTAGGTCGATTCGGCCCACTCACGCACGTCCTCGTTGCTCGTCTCGACCATCGCACGCGGCATCTGTTCTGCGTCGGTGACCATGATGAGGATCCTGTCGTCCAGAATTGCCATGTTACACGGGAAGTCACCGTCGTACTGATAGATCTCCGTTCGATCCGCCTCGAAGACCTCCCGGGAGTGTCCCCCGAGTGTGGTGTCAGTGCCGAGGGCGTCGAGCAAGCCCGGCGTGACGATCCCCTCGAACGTCTGTGCCCCTTCGATTACGCTGTCGCGGATAGCAGCGAGCGTCTGCGGGACGGCCACGGAAGCGAGCATCCGAACGTGTTCCGCCCCCCGAAGTCGTCCCGCCATCGCGAGAATCGGCATGAACGGGTTTCCGGTAGTGGCTGTGGTGACAGAGGTGTTCTGCAGCCAGCTGAGATCGAGGTCCATTTCCTCGGTCGGCAGCCAGGTGATCGCCTCGTGGAGCTGTTCGACCGCCTCCATCGAATCGAGCAGTCGGGTAAATTCCCGCCCGACGAGCTCACCCATCGGCGTTGCTTCGTACGCGTGTCCCTTGCGGACGATCCAGTCCCGGTCGGTGAAATCCCCGAGAATACGCCCGAGCGTCGAGGACGAAGCCCCGGTCTCCTCCCGGAGTTCGGCGCGGTCGTGAGGTCGGTCAAGGAGAGAGCGCAGTACCGCCACGCGATGGGCCGACCGAGAGAGGAACTCGATGTGGCTGAGAGCCGGATTCATAGAGGCGCTACGTCATCATCCCGCATAAGCCTAGAATCTAGGCATATAGAGTGTCATTGAAATTTAATTTCTCGTCGTTAGGACAGATCATCGACTCCGGGATACATCGGAAGAATTTACAGCAACGTGAAACGAACGCAGCCGATCCCTCTACACGGCCGGTTTCGTCCCCACAGGGGAGATGTTCTCACATCGTCCTGGCGTGCCAAATCGGAACACGACTACCGTGAGCACGAATGTGGCACGTAAGATGTAGAGGCAGGATGAAAACTTGTTAAACATCACCGTCACAACTAACCCTATACGGTGTTGAATGAACTCCGACAAACAGATGGGTGATTTCGTCGGTCTTTCATCCGAGATCGAGGACGTGGCAAGGGGTTTCGACCGGCCGGGCCAGTACAGCTACGAGATCGCCGGACGAGAACGGTCGGGGTCGATGGGATGGGACGTGAGCGAGCGGTCGGATGGCGATGTCGTGGTTGGCTTTCGCTACGAGTTGGACGGACAGGCGTTCGACAGGACCGTGATCGGATCCTCGAGAGAGGTCTGCAGCGAGCTGCTCGCCACCCCTGCCCGGGCGTACCTGCGGGGAGGGCTTTATTGAATCCGCAGAGGGCAACGGGACTCACGGTTTGAGGGCCAGTTCGAGGTTGTAGACGGCGGCGGTGAGGAAGATTTCACGAAATTGGCGATACCACGCTCGCGCTCGAACGGCGGAGCCGTACGAGCGCTTGATCACCGAGTTCACGCACTCGCAGATTGAGCGTTGGTGGTAGCGTTCGCTCTCGATGCGCGCGTTGTGCGCGTGATCGTACGGTGCGAAGACGCGGTGTTTGATTAGCGGACGGACGCCTTCGGCCCGGAGAGCGTCGCGGAAGCTCATGTCGTCGTAGCCCTTGTCAGCGGCCAAATTGAGCAGGCTGCCCGCGTTCCGCAGGGCGACCTGCGGGCCGCGTTGGTTCCGTTTGGCCACTTCGCACTACAGTGAACGTCGATAACCGCGCCCTGCGCGGTATCGACGAGAAACGTTGCTTGGATCGTTCGTACGTCTCGATCACACCGCTTGAGGTAGTGGTTCGACGCCTCTCGGCGGTCGAAATAGGTGGCGTCGATGGCGGCGTGGCCCGACTGATCGAGCAGTTCCGACGAGAGTCGGAGCAACTCTCGCCAGATACACATCGGTGCTCGGTCGAAGGACCTGCACAGCGCCGATGGACCGATGAACTCGCCGCGGCGGAGTGCGAGCGCGGCTCGCACTCGCTCCATCTCTTCGGCCCAGTCGAGAACTTCGCTGAGCGTCGCTTCCATGTGAACGCGGAGGAAGTGCAGGACGGCGTGCTTCCAGCCGGCAACTCCGTTGCCGGCAGGATCGCTGATCTGCATCAGTGCTGCATCGGAGAGTTTTCGTGCTATCGAGACCGCTTGCTTGACGAAGCGGAAGAGGACCTTCTGCACAACTGGCTTCTTCCGCTTCAACGCTGTCGTTCTACCGACTCAACCTGCCGCCGTTGGTGGATTCAATAGAACCGTCGTAATCGAGATAGCCGCGGTCGAAGACCTGAATCGACGAGTCGAGGTCTGCGAAAACCTCGACGTCGCTCTGGAGGTGGTCGAACTGCGTCGGTTCGCGAGTGTCACCTCCTGTGACGGTCACACCAAGCGGATGTTTATCCTCGCCGTCGACACGTGCGGCCAAATTGAGCTTGAGACCGCCATCAGTTGGCTGGATTTCGTGCAGAACCTCATCGTCCTGGAACTCGCTCGGAATAGCAACCGATCTGGTGAGCGTGAGATTCGTTGCGTCGGTCGCGACAACGGCACGGTTAATCCGCTCTAACCGCTTGCGCTGAACGCCACGCTGGTGGTACAGCTGCGGGGTGTGGAGTAACTCGAACAGCACGCGAACGACCGCGCGGTAGTCGCGGTCGTTCGTGCGCCGTGAGAACGTCGAGTCGGCCATGTACTCCATTTGATCGTGGGTGTCAGTCTTCTCAGCGAGCTCAGCCAGCGAATCAGAAGGACTGATTCCCTCGAAGACACCGACCCTGAGATGGTTGTCGAAGTCGTGTTTCTTGCTGTAGGTGCCGATATCGAACTTTTCAGCAGTCGACTCGCTGTCGACTGCGTCGAGCAGCGAGTAAAATTCACTCGCAGTGGTCGGTGATTGGTGAAATTCGTCAGGGACCGTTGGCTTCGGTGACCGCCTCGTCTGGGATTCGACCGTGCTTGCCATCACTCCGGGTATGACGGGCGCACACCGGACTTAAATAGTCGAAACGGGACAGGTCTCGTGTTCTATGCTGCGGTCTACCCCACTAAGGGCATGGAGCCGCTTCTCGAGGTCGAGTTAGCCAGTCACTCCGCGGTCGGTAGCTGACGGTGAACCGTCGGCCGGGGCAGTCCCATAGGACCCCTCAGCTCGCTCGAAAGGTGGGGTCGAGGGGTTCTGCCTGGGTCCGATAGGAGTCGTACGTCGATACGGCCCACGACACCACCTCCTCGTTGTCCGAGATGATGAGCGCGCGCGGCATCTGCCCGCCGTCGGTGACTGTCATCAAGAGTTTGTCATCGGTGATCGCCAGGTTGTACGGGAAATCGTCCTCGTACCGACATACCTCGGAACGATCGGTGGCGGCGATTTCACGGACGGAAGACTGCATCTCCGGGTCGCTCTCGATCGCGTCGAAGAAGGAGGTAGTGGCGACCATCTGGACAGTCTGTGTTTCGTTCGTCACTGCCTCCCGGATAACTGCGAGCGGTTGGGGAATGGCGACGGAGGCGATCGCCCGGACCTCCGTCG
The DNA here is from genome assembly GCF_000334895.1 of Halococcus agarilyticus. NCBI lineage: Archaea > Methanobacteriati > Methanobacteriota > Halobacteria > Halobacteriales > Halococcaceae > Halococcus > Halococcus agarilyticus. The sequence continues at coordinate 8,173 of NZ_BAFM01000013.1, forward strand.
CCGCCCCGAGCCGCCCGGAGAGTGTGATGATCGGCATGAAGGGATTGCCGCCGGCAGCGGTAACCACTTCTGCGTTCTGGAGGCAACTGAGATCGAAATCCATCCCCTCGGACGGCAGCCACGCCACCGCGTCGTGAAGTTGTTCGACGGTTTCCATCGACTCGAGCACCCGAACGAACTCCCGCCCGATGAGGTCGCCCATCGGTGTCGTCTCGTATCGGTGTCCGGACCGGACTACCCATCCCCTGTCCGTGAAATCTCCGAGAATACGCCCGAGCGTCGAGGAGGAGGCGCCGGTCTTTTTCCGTAGCCCGGCCCGGTCGTGAGATTCCTGCAGGAGGCTCCGGAGTACGGACACGCGATGGTGTGACCGCGATAGAAACCTGATGTTGTCGAGCGCGGATTCCATAAGGTGTCTCATACCCCCTACCATCGTAAGTTCCGAATCTAGGTGGTTAAATCGAGACAGAACCGTCATATCTGACGGACAACTCTCGACGATGGGGACCCCATCATCTTTCGTCGGTTTTGACGTGTGGAAAATGCATAGAACATCCCACCCCGTAGGATTTGTTTCACCGCCTGCAAGAAATTCGTCGTTGAGTACTTATCTCACCCACTACTAAGAGTAGACACTCACAACCACCTCCATTCCGTCGATCACCACCACAAAACCTCTCGACGTGTTGGAATCCCCACCTCATCGAGCAGATTGACGAACGGGGAATGGATCCAGATCGGATCGACAACTCCACAGCCATGATGAACTCCACCGAGAAACTGACCGGATTCACCCGACCCGGACGGTACACCTACTCCATCTACAGACGTGGATTCGGGGAGGGACGGATGGGGTGGAGTGTGACGCGGACCTCGGATACGGAGGTCGCCGTCGGGTTTCACTACGAGCTGGGTGCTGAGGTGATCCAAGAGACCCTGACCGGCACCCCCGAGAACGTCACCGACGAGTTGCTCCACACATCGGCAGAACCGTTCTTGCGGACTGCGTTCTATCCCTCGATCACGCCGTTCTCCGAGGAGGGCGACTTGACGGTTGGTGATCGGCTCGCTCTCCCTTCAGAGAGGGGTGAGGCAAGCGTCGAGATCACGGGAACGGTTGTTCACGGAGATATGGAGTGCTTCTCGTCGACCTGGCGGTTCGACGACGTTACCCGATACAGAGACTACGTCTCGCCCGAGACAGGCCTGGTGTTCAGTGCGATTTCGTACCCGAGCGAAGGGGGAGAGCCACTCCTCACGATCACCCTCGTGGAAGACCGATCTACGATCGAGTCGTCCGATTGACCCACCGTCCTGTAAGCACCACTCGTGAGTCGGTCACCGTCTTTCAATGCGGTGGTCAGTAAGCGCGAGGTAGGTTCCGAACCCCAATGGTGAGTCGGAACGGAAGCAAGCAGTAGCTCGAAACCTCATCATCGCTCCGCGATCGTACTCATGAAAAACGCCGAGAACAATGTCTGCAACCCGAGCACCACGGCCGTGAACGCGAGCATGTCCTGCATCACGAACGGGAGCTGTGTGAATCCACTGGCAGCCCACTCGCCCAGGAGATACAGCCCGTAGCCCGTTCCGGCGGTGACCAGCACCAGCCCGACGGTCGCGCCCTGGCTCAGTCGAAGATGCCGGCGGATCCACCCGGAGACGAGATCGTCTGCATCGTTCACCGGATCGGAGGCCACCGTCGCGAACACCCCGAGGGTGGTGATCTGATAGCCCACGATCGTCAACAAGCTCCCGAGGACCATCGAGTGCACGCCCAGTAACACCCCATTCACCCGGACATCGCCCGCGATCAACGCCATGATCGCGAGCCCGAGCCCGCCGAGCACGACCCCGGGCAGCGAGAACAGGTAGCCCGGTGCGTTCACCAGCATGAACCGGACGTGTCGCCACCCGTCCCGGAAGCTGCTCAGTGTGGCCTCGCCCTCGCGCTCGTGGTACGTGATGGGCTCTTCGGCGATCGTCAGCCCCGACGCGCCGGCCTCCATGATCATCTCGCTGGCGAACTCCATCCCGGTCGTCGAGCAGTCGAGTTCGTCGAGTGCCTCTCGACTGATCACGCGCATCCCGCTGTGGGCGTCGCTCACCCCGGCATCGTAAAAGGCGTTCAGAAAGCGCGTCAGCAGGGGGTTGCCGACGTACTGGTGGAGTGCGGGCATCGAGCCGTCCCTGATCTCGCCGTCCAACCGCGACCCCATCGCCATGTCCGCCTCACCGGATGCCACCAGCTCGAAGAGCTTCGGCAGCTCCTCGAAGTCATAGGTCGTGTCGGCGTCGCCGATCGCGACGTACTCCCCACGGGCGTGGGCGAAGGCGTACTGGTAGGCGTACCCGTAGCCCGGCTCGTCGGGCGTCACGACGATCGCGCCGTGTTCGGCGGCGATCTCCGGGGTCCGGTCGGTCGAGCTGTCGCTGACGATGATCTCGCCGGTCACCCCCAACTCGTCGAGCGCGGCCTTGATCCGGCCGATGCACTCCGCGACACCCCTCTCCTCGTCGAGGGTCGGCATCACGACGCTGAGTACCGGCTGTTCGTCGCTGTCCGCGCCGAGCAGATGCTTGCTCGCGTCCGTTGCCCTCGTCTCGAGTGTTTCGGTCGACCGGATCGTACTACCGCCCGGAACGGCTGTCCCCTGTTCGGTTTTCATCTCGACATCCTCCCCACCACTCAGTCTCCGCATGCCATTCTTTGAGGAGAACAACCGCGTGGCGCATCTTAGTGTTTTCGCTGAGGCAATCAACGGCGCTTTGAACGGTTCGGACGACTGTATTCAACTAAAACGGATCGCTTTCACTAATGAGCTGCTGTGAAATCGTATCTCGGCTGAATCACGCGCTGGCTCCATGTTGAGGTACTGGACCTCGACTAAAGTGTCTCACTGAACTCGTCGCACGTCCGTATCGGTAGTTAGCTCGCCCGGAGCGTGAACGATTCGAGTATCGTAGTCGCACATTCTTCGAACTCGACGCCGACGACGAGATCAGCGTGAACGGCAACGACGTCCTCGCGTTCGAGAACACGGTGGGCTGAGACATCAAGATGATGAGCTCGATCGCGGGCACTTCCTCGGGTGGGCTGTTCAACGTCCATCTCAGGGGCCACGTCGCCATCACTACGCATGGTAAGCCGTTGGTGATCCAGACGCCAGTCAGAACCGATCCCAATGCAACTGTTGCGTGGAGCGCCAACGTCTCTCCCAACGCGAAACACGACCTCAACATCAAGAGCTTCCTCGGGCGTTCGTCGGGCGAGACCTTCCAGCTCGAATTCGCCGGACAAGATGGATTCGTCATCGTCCAACCCTACGAGGAAGTCAACCCCGACCAGGGCGGAGAGAGCGGTGCCAGCGCCGGTACCGGCCAGGGAATCAGCGTCAACGATTTCCTCTGATCCTACTGCCGTTTTGGTGGTAAACTATCACCAGACGTGGGGACAAACGATCCTCAGTAGGAGAAATCAGTGGCAAGCAGTACAGAAGAAATCGATGGAGGACGAAGTTGCGATACGGTTACCGAAAGTGAGTTGGGGTAGAAGCATACTGCAACACACTGCAAGAGGAGTATCCCCTGCTCATCCTCAACGGTGGGAGACCAGTTGCACTCTCAGGATCAACTGGGACGACACTACTGAACTCGCCGCTCGGCGAGCGGATGTTCGCGCCTCGGTAGGGGATTGAACAGTCGAAACCGGTTTTCACGGGCCTCAGTGAGCGAGAAAACGGGAAAGTCGGAAACCAGGTACTTGTAATCACGAATCGAATATCGAACCCGACCGAAAGGATTCATGACTAATGACCTGCCTACCTGCGGGGAGTGACAGCGTGTGCCCGATATTTCGTACACGGACTAGATCGAGTATCCGTATGCACAACTCCGGTTCGTCCTCGACACCGAGGGCGGGACGCCTACGGCGTTCCTCGTGCAACTCGAATACCGCATCGAGGACGAGTGGGAACCAGTCGTTCGGTTCGACCACAACCCAGAAGGAACCTACGGTCACGACGTGACCGAGGAAGGGCTACACATGGACGTCTACCGCAACGGCGAGCAGGTCCGGGTGAAGCAGGATTTCCCGACCGTGCCTTTATCTGCCGCGCCGAGGTACTGTAAGACGTACATCGAGAACAACGCAGACCCGCTGCTCCGGAGGTTCGAAACATGGCACAATCTCGTGACGGATCGATAATCGACGACCACGAACTCGATGCGGCCTTCGACCGCGCTGATCTCCCCGAGGGGGAGGCACGCCTCGTGTACCACGAGGAGGGTGTGACGACCATCGTCCAGGGCGATGCCGACGAGGTCGAACGCCGGTTCAACGAGCGAATCGCCGACGAACTCGGGATGGCCGTCGAGGAACTGGACGATGTCGACGAGTACCCAATGCCCGACCCGCTCGACGACGAGCCTGTCTGAGTGCGACCGCATCTGGTCCAGTAATCGATCGAACTCGGACAACGACGAGGATGATCGAGCGGCTGCTTCGGTGATATCGCCGACGTTGGGGTATCGAGAGTGACTTCAAGAAGCAGAACCATTTCAGGGTGCGAACCACCACGACTGAGCGCGACTATCGACTTCAACTTCGCGTGCGTGCTCTACAACGTCTGGCGGCTCGTTGATCTGCTGGTGAAGCTCGCTATCGACGGCGAGAATCGGACGTATGCGCCGCGTGTGGATGCGAATCAGTTCCTAACCGTGGCGAAGCAGTACTACGGGCGTGATCCGCCTGACTGAGAGACGGCCATCTCCGTGACTGCCGAGTCGTGAGCGACAGCTCTATTGGACGCTCGTTTGGTTCATGTTTTAGGACGCTAATCCCGAAATTGCGACCCGATTCCGCCCGCGGCTCGTTTACTGCATCAAGAACCCGACTGCAACGAGCATCCATTCCGTGCATTCAGCACCGACCTAGCCGAATCTCCACGGGGAGTGTGGTCTTCACCGGCGTTGGGTTTCCGAACGATCCTCGTGAGGATCAGCGGTCGGCCAACTGGATCTGTCAGGGAGAGTGGGTTGTGGGTGAGCATTCCCAACCATCTCGGACTCCCCCGGTTGTGCGTGCTAGTTGCACACTCGTAATTCTTTTGGCGTGCAGCGATCGGGCTGACGCCCTGATCGCCGTCTCGAGTCCGGTCCTGAGAAGGCACTCTCCAGTGCCTTCCGCAACCGAACCCAGTAGGTGGCTCAACGGACGGCAGTCACTACTGCCGGGCAGTTGACCACCCCACGTTTCTATCGGAGTACCGACCGTCCATCTCTGGACGGTGATGGTCTCTCAGATCGGCTCCGATCACCACTGACGGTCCGAGGTGAATCCCAACACGGATTAGCTAGGTAGGATTCCGACCAGCGAGTAATCACCGGAATATCTCTACAGAAACAAGATTTATTCCGATCGAACGACTGGGCTCAGTCATGGACGATCCGCGCCCAGAGTTGAAAGGCGACGAGCGCGCGGAGACGCCGATTTTCGAGTCGTTAACGCCGCCTGACGAGCTCGTCCGGAGCGGCCGGACGCGCGATGATTTCTTCGATGCGGTCCTGGGGCTCGAAAGTCCAGCGACCATCGGTGAAGTCGCTGATCGGGCTGATCACGGGCGTGATGCCGCCAAGGAGTATCTGGAGTGGTTCGAACGGATGGGGATCGTGACCCAAGTCACCGAGTCACCGGCAACGTACGAACGCAACCGAGAATACTTGACCTGGCGACGGGTCCAGCAGCTCCGCAACCGCTACACGACCGACGAACTCCTTGAGTTCCTGAAGACGGCGACGGAGCGTGACCAGATGTACATGAGGGAGTTCGACGTCGAATCTCCGGATGGGGTACCGATCTCGGCGCACGCATCCGATACCGACCAATCGCTGGAGTCGGTGTGGGACGACGTGTCGATGTGGAAGACGACGCGCCGGCGGATCGCCCTGCTCGAACGGGCGTTGGTGAGCGATTCCGACGACTCCGCTGACCAACGCACCACAGCATGACCGATGGGCGTGACGGTGCTGATCAACCCGACGACACCGAGATCGTCAGCGGTGCGCCGGTCGACTTCGAGCGCCTCGCAGTCGTTGAAGAGGATTAGCTACCGACGACCGATTCGGGCGAATCGAGAAACAACCGGATTTTGCAGCGGATCGGCTGGTGTGTCGCTACAGTCCCGATTTCTATCCGGACACCGTTTCGGCTGCCCGCCTCGAAATCGTCTGGTTCGAAAACGGGGACTTCACGCTCCACTATCACGAAACTCATGACGAGGGCGTATTCGATCACCGCTGGGACCGACACCCTTCGGAGCACAACGCGCGCGACCACATCCACCCAGGACCAAATGCACCAACACCCGGCGACAATGTCGTGCATCCGGATGACTGGCGGGATACTCTCTCCATAGTTCTCTCAGAGATCGACGAGAGGCAACGCAGCTTTTGGCCACTTTAATTGAAGTTATCGGACAGCGATCATCGTGAATCCCAACACGAATCAGAGATGGTCCCTACTCAACCGTGTATGTGGCCCTGGGGGCATCTCGCATTCGGCTATCTCTCGTACTCGGTGTGTGCCCGTCTGTTCTCGATCGAACCGTTCGACGCCACGACGGTCGGGCTCGTCGTGCTCGGTACCCAACTACCGGATCTCATCGATAAACCGCTCGCCTGGACGTTCGCCGTGCTCCCCAGCGGTCGCTCCCTTGCTCACTCGGTGTTCGCCCTCTGTGGTTTCAGTGGGCTCGTTTGGTGGTACTACCGCCGGGAGGGCCACCCCCAACGGGCGATCGCGTTCGTCGTCGGCTACGCCTCCCATCTCGCCGGGGATGGCTACATAGCTCTGCTGTCGGGGCGCTATGCGTATCTCTCCTATCTCGGCTGGCCGCTGCTTCCCCCACCGCCGTTCGGCGAGGAGGGGACTTTCCTGAGCCATTTCAGCTCGCTCCGGTTGACGCCGACCGTCATGAGCGGCGTCGTGGTGTTTGCGGTCGCGTACGTCGTCTGGATCGAGGACGGCGCACCCGGACGACGGGAAATCCGTCGCTTCCTGGAACGGCTGCTCGTCGCTCGTTGACAGAAAACAACGATCGTTCACGAATTCAGCAGTGTACCCGATGATCGTTGTCCAAGTAGGACAGCGAACAACATCTGGCAGGAACTGTCGAGCGGATTCGGGAGTTCGTACAAGTATTCGGGAGGCCACGATTCGGGTGATCACCGACCCTCTCCAAACCGATTTGGTGTTCCAGCAAGTCCAAGAGTCGGACTCTCTCGGATGGAGAGACATGCTACTTTGACTGGCCGCTATGGAGGGTACGACATCACTTCGAGACCGCGGTCGTCGAACCGGTAGCGGTGACGAGAGTAGCTCGTGCGACGAGAAGTCTGACGATTCCAGTCCGGAGATCGTCACGCTGAGCAGCATGTTTTTGCCCGACCGATTCGAAGAAACGGTATGAACGCCGCCGGAGATGGCTCCATGGGCAGGGCACGCCCTCGACGCGAGGACGCCGCACTGCTCACCGGCGACGCCGTGTTCACGGCCGATCTGAACCCATCCCAGTGTGCGTCGCTCGCCTTCGTCCGCAGTCGGTACGGCCACGCACGGATCGACCACATCGAGGCGGCCGAGGCTGCGACCCGCGACGGCGTTCTCGGGGTGTTCACCTGGGACGACATCGCGGCGTCGGACGCGCCGGGCGTACTCTCTGTCGAGACCGCCCGGCCCGGGGTCGACGTACCTGGACACCCGATGCTCGCCCGCGATCGCGTGCGCTATCAGGGCCAGCCGGTCGCCGCGGTCGTGGCCGAGACGCCCGCCATCGCATCCGATGCCGCCGCGGCCGTCGAGATCGTCGACGAACGCCTCGAAACCACCGTCGATCCGATCGAAGCCACGACGGACGGAGCGCCGACGCTCTTCGAGGGAGCGCCCGACAACGTGGCCGCAGCCAGGGAGCTGGGCGACGCCGAGCGGACCGACCGGGCGTTCGCCGACGCCGCCACGACGATCGAGATCGACCTCGAGAACAACCGGCTCGTGCCGAACGCGATGGAGCCGCGGGCCGCCCTCGCACGATACGATCCCGCCGAGCGTCGACTTCGAGTCGAGATGACGAGCCAGACGCCACACGGCCACCGCAGCGATCTCGCGACCACCCTCGGGCTCCCCGAAGAGCGGATCCGGGTGATCTCGCCACACGTCGGCGGCGGCTTCGGGCACAAGGGCCACCACCATCCCGGCGAGGCGATGGCTGCGTGGGCCGCCCGCGAGCTCGAACGACCGATCGCGTGGACGGCCACGCGGACCGAAAACTACGCCGCCGGTGCCCACGGTCGTGACCACCGAACGCACGCCGAGTTGGCCCTCGACACGGACGGCAGCGTTCGCGGACTGCGTGCCGACACGTACGCGAACGTGGGTGGCTACGGCCTCGGGTCCGCACCGATCCTGCCGACCGGGTACGGTCGATTGCTGTCGAGCCAGTACCGGATCCCGGCGATTCACTGTCGCGTACGTAGCGTCTTCACCAACACCGCGCCGGTCCACTCCTACAGGGGCGCCGGGCGGCCGGAGGCGATCTACGTCACCGAGCGGCTCATGGACGTGGCCGCCCGCGAGCTCGGACTCGACCCGGTCGAACTGCGGCGCAGAAACCTCCTCCCGTCCGACGCGTTCCCCTACGAGACGCCGGTCGGCGCGGTCTACGACAGCGGCGACTACGGGCGGGCGTTCGACAAGGCGCTTGCGGCGGTGGACTACGACGACCACCGAGGCGGGGAAGCGAACCGCCGCGAGGACGGTCGGTACGTCGGGGTCGGGATCTCGTGTTACGTGGAATCGACGGGCTCCGGGTTCGAGAGCGGTGTCGTTCGCCTCGATCCGGACGGCGGCGTGACCGTCTCCGCGGGGACGCACTCCCACGGCCAGGGGCATCGGACGACGTACGCACAGATCGTCGCGGACGAGCTCGGCGTCGCCGCCGACGACATCGAGGTGATCGAGGGCGACACCGACCGGATCCCGGAGGGCACGGGCACGTTCGGGAGTCGAAGCACCATCGTCGGTGGCAACGCCGTCGCGGAGAGTGCCCGCTCGGTCGCGACGACGGCACGTCGGATCGCCGCCGACCGCCTCGAAGTCGCTGCCGACGACCTCGTGATCGCCGATGGGAACGTCCGCGTTTCCGGAGCCCCTTCCCGCAACGTTCCCCTCGCGGAGATCGTCGCGACGGCCCACGAGGACGGGGCGGATCAGTCCGACGTCGGGCTCGAAGAGACGACGGTCTACGACCTCGAACGGACGGCCTACACGTTCGGGACACACGCTGCGGTCGTCGCCGTCGATCCGTCGACCGGCGAGATCGAGGTCGAACGGTACGTCGCCGTGGACGACTGTGGCCCACGCATCAACCCACGGATCGTGGAGGGCCAGATCCACGGCGGTGTCGCCCAGGGCATCGGGCAGGCGTTGTACGAACGGACGACGTACGACGAGAACGGGAACTTGCTCACCGGCTCCCTGCAGGACTACGCCGTCCCCCAAGCGCTCGATCTCCCCGAAATCGAGACGGACCTGACCGTGACGCCGAGCCCGACGAACCGATTGGGTGTGAAGGGGATCGGCGAAGCGGGCACCATCGCCGCACCACCAGCAGTCGTGAACGCCGCCGTCGACGCGCTCTCGCCGGTCGGGATCCGGCATCTCGATATGCCACTCACGGCCGAGTCGGTGTGGCGTGCCATCGAGGAGAACTCCGGCTGAACGGGTTCGGCGCTCGACTCACGCCGCTCGACAACTCCCCTAACGGATGGAAAGCCGGATGATGCACCCCTCCAACCGAACTCCACCCGTTCGGCATGGAGGACTACGCCGCCTACTTCACCCAGACGGTGCTGACGAACGCGCTCGGCTACCGACAGCACCGGTTCGTCGACGGCGATGAGATGCTAACTATCGGCGAGTGAGCGATCCACGACCGACGTCGTGGGCTCGTCCGTGGACTGTCGATCTCGACGGGTCGACGCGCTCGCACTCATCGACGGTACGAGTGAACGATTAGGGTGAGAACGGTCGTAGCCGAAACGCAAACCATCGATCCCGTGAGTCGTTGCGCAGGAGCGCGACGTTGCCGATCGATCGGCCGAGTTCGGGCAAAGCTTGCGCCTCGCGGCGAGACCAACAGGCCTTTCCAGCAACTCTCCCGACGATCGGTATGGTCGCACAGACGATGGATCGAGTTCCGCGATAGCGACACAGTACGTTCCATGATCTCCTGTGGGGTCGGTGGTGAACGCTCGTGACCGACCTCCGAGCGTTCTCGAAGCGAGGCTTCGACGGCGTCGCGCTCAAACCCACCGAGATCGATCTCGACCGAGTGTGCGCCGCCGACGTCGAGAGAGCGATCGTCGACTACGAGGGAGGCGAGCACGTCCCCAGCACGTCACTGCTCGAGGAGTTCGCCCGGGAGACCACGGTCCGCCTCACGACGCCGGTCCGCGCCGACGGGTTCGATCCGCTCGGCGATGCGCCCCTCTCGAAGCGCCTGCCGGCCGGTGTCGGACGGGTACTCGTCGCCGGCAACCCGGCGTATCTGACCGACGACGAACGGCGACGGGCCATCGCGCCGCGGCTCGGCGCGGCCCGCACGGACGATCCCGAGGCCTGGATCGGCACGGAGGGCGTCGAGCGGCTCGCGCTGGCGGCCGGTGGCACCCAGTTCGAGCTCCTGTCGCCGTCGGCCACCGCCGAAGTACGGGCGCTCCGGGCGGCGGGCTTCGACGACGAGATCGCCGTCTACGCGCCGGTCGTCCTCTCCGACGACGAGGCGACGCTGCTCGACACGCTCGGGGCGTACGTCGCGCGTCGCGGCTCGGTCGCCGCCGCGCTCGAAAACGCCCGGACCGAAGAGACCAATCGAGCGGCCGTTGCCGACGGCGCGCCGACCGACGCCACGGCGACCGGCCGGTCTCGGGCGATACTCCTCGAAGCGATCGACGAGTTCGCGCTCGTTGGTCGGCCCGCGCGGGTCGGCGAGCGCATCGAGGAGCTTCGATCGGCCGGTGTCGATACGGTCATCGGCTACCCGGCGCGGGGGCCGGACGCGCTCGGTCGGTGATCGACCGATCACCGATCGTCGAGCGGTCCTCTCCACGCACAGCACGATAGCCGCTGGTGAGAACAGCGAAAGGGACACACGGCAAACCACCGATCGTCGACTACTCGGAACCATCCGTCGGAACACCGCGAACGACGCTCCGACCGGCAGTGATCTACCCGAGCTGCTCTGGAAGGCACGACGGAGCGTTCGGTTCTGGGCGATCGTGCGGTGAGTGAACGGACGAGCTATCGAGACGGCCGTCCGGGAGGACCGGGCTGGCGATCGTCGATGTCGGCCCAGACCAGTCGATGGTCGGACGCAGTCTCGACGGCGTCCCCGAGGCCCCGTTTGGAAGCGTTCTTGCTCGGCCAGACGACCGAGGACGACCGCAACGAGAGGTCCGGCGACGGAAGCACCCAGTCGACTTTCGGTCTGTTCTCAAAGGTGGCGGTCGCGTAGGGGTTGCCTCGTTGTGCACCACCCGGACTCGTCGGCAGGCGGCGGGTGGTGAAATCGTCGTTCTCGACGAAGTACTTCGTCGCCGGATCGAGTGGTTCATCTCCCGGCCCGGCGTTCATATCGCCCATCAGAACGTAGGAGGCGTCGTCCGCGAGTCCGCCCGTCATCCCGCTGTCGTCGTAGATGTACTCCGCGCCGGCGACGTAATCCGCGAAGAACCGCACCTCGTCGTGGTTCCACCGTCCGTTGAAGTTGTTCGGGCCGTCGAAGACGGGCGGGGTCGGATGGCTGAACAGCCCGTGGACCGTCCCACCCTCCACCTCGAACGGCACGTCGATGTGGGTCTTCGAGGAGAGCCGATAGACGTCCGTCTCGGCCTCCGTCAGGTAGATTCCCTCCGGATCGACACCGGGCTCTCCCTTGATCGGGATCAGGTTGCCGGGCATATCGGTCCAGCGGAACTTCTGGAACGACCGGATGCCAGCCTCGTCGAACGGATGTTTGCTCGCGATCCCGAACGCGTACTGGCCGGGGAAGACGCCGAACCCGAACGCATCACCCGGACGTTCGCCGGCGTTGCCGTCCTTGTTGAAGTCGTAGGGCTCCTCGGGGAGGACGCCCGTGTTGCTGGTCGGTTGGAGGGTGTACTGATACTCGATACCGTCGAGGGTCCGGTGCTGTGGTTCACTGAGATAGTTGTCGACGAACGCCTGGATGTTCGTCTTCTTCGTGGGGACGCCGTCTTCGACCCTCGCCCTTTGAATGTTGTTGGCGAGTTCGTTGACGACGATGATATCCGGGTCGATCTCCTGAATCACACGAGCGGCAGCAGCGGCTTGTTCGTCGCCCTTCTGTTGGACCTGCTCCGTGTTCAGATCCACGACGTTGAACGCCGCGTAGCGAGTGCCGCTTCCTCGGCCCGCTGCACTCGCCGTCCCGATGAAGGCCGACGACGCGACGGCCGAGCCTGCGACTTGCAGAAATCCGCGCCGATCGGTATCTCGCACCATGGTCGACGTTCGATCAGGCACGAGGCATAAGCCCTCGGGTTGCGAGGAACGGCAAACAGTGCGGGTCCTGCATTCGCGACCACGCTGGTAGGCTCTCTCGACCAACGGTACACCTCGCTCACTTGCGGAAGAGTTCTGTAGCAGTTTTCATCCGCTGGATCGACGGCGAACTCCGGGGAACGGTGGGGGATCAGGACGGGGAGCATCCGTTCCCCATCCGAGAGCGCCCCACAGGCGCGGATCTGACGGTGCTCCGTTGGATGGGACGGTTCGTGACCTCGGCGTCCGGGATGCCCAGTCCCACGCGTTGCTCGATGAAACTCGCCGCTTTCGACAGCGACTGCTCGCCGCTCGTCGACAGGCGACGAACGCAAGTTCGCCCGACACGATGCTTTATACCGTTCCCTGCAAACCACACCTAACGATGGCCACCCCCGTCCTCGAAGCCGACGAAATCGGCGTCACACGCGGGAGTACGCAGATCCTGACCGACGTCTCCCTTTCGATCCCTGCCGCGGCGCGGACGCTCGTGCAGGGTCCGAGCGGCGCGGGGAAGACCACGTTGTTCGACGTCCTTGGCCTGCTCGATCGCCCGACGAGCGGTTCGCTTGCGATCCAGGGCTCGATGGCCGGGGACCTCACCGAACGCGAACGCGCCCGACTGCGACGGGAGACGATCGGCTTCATCTTCCAGGAGTTCCAGCTCGTCGCGGACCTCACTGCGTGGGAGAACGCCGCCCTTCCCCAGGAACACGCCGGCACCCGCGACGAGGCGTGGCTCGACACGCTGTTCGCCACACTCGACATCGAGGGGCTCGCGGGACAGTATCCCGCGACGCTCAGCGGCGGCGAGAAACAGCGCGTGGCGATCGCGCGGGCGCTCGCGAACGAGCCCGCGATCGTGCTCGCCGACGAACCGACGGGCCAGCTCGATCCCGACACCGCTGATCGCGTACTCTCGCTCCTGTTCGATCTCCAGGAGACGACCGGGACCGCGCTACTCACCATCAGTCACGATCGGCGACTGCAGTCTGCCTTTCACGACGTCGTGCGCCTCGAAGACGGCACGACGATCCCGACGAGCGGCGAGCCCGATGCCGAAGCCAGCCCCCCAGAAGACGGTGCGGAGAACGCTACTCCCCGGTGACGTTGTAGCTGTCTTCCTGAGCTGAAGCGTTGTTCACGGCGAGTGAGAACGTGTAGTTGCCGGGTGCGGTCGTCGCGACACCACCATCGAGCACGACGACGATCTCGTCGTCCGGATCGACGCTTCGATTGCCGTCGAGCGGCACGACGAACCCCTCGCCGGCGTCGTTCGTCCGAATGCCGCCCTCGACGTTCGACCCGAGACCCGGTCCATCCGTCCGACGTCCGGTGTGATTGCTCGTCTCGTCGATGCCCGCCGTCTCGACGTCGAAGACCGAGACGTTCGAAACGTCGAGCCCCTCGCCGGCATCGACGGTGACGCTCTCGATGCCCTCGGTTGCGGACTCGGAGCTCATCGCAGCGTAGACCCACACCCCGACGTCCGTGGTGTTCGCCGTGCGGGGTTCGACGATGACGTCCAAGCCGGTGGCCTCGGGCGAGCTGTCGACCGCTGCGCGTTCGATCGGCGTCGACGTGGCGAGAGTGTCGCTGGTCGTGGGTGCGAGATCACTGGTCGTGGGTTCGGGATCGCCGTCGGTCGTCGTGGTTTCTGCCTCGTTCGTGGTCGTCGAGAGCACGGTGGTCTCCGTGTCGGTACCCGTTTCGGTGGCACGGTCAGTGCCGACGGTGGACGGTGGAGCGTCCGTTTCGGTGGCCGGTGTCTGGGTTCCGTCCGTTGGCCCGCCGCCACATCCCGCGAGCACCATCAACAGGGCGACGACGCCGATCGCCACGAGCCGTTTCGGCGGCACGAGCGGCGAACCCGACCACCGAAGTCGTCCGGACGGGTTCGTTCCGCTGCTGTCGGGCTTCGACGAAGGAGGGGTGTCGTCGATCGAGTCACGACTGTCGTCAATCACGGTTTCGTTGTCCGCGGTGTCGATTGGTATAACTGTACTGATCCGGCGATTTCCACACGCCATGGAACCGTGCTTCGGCTCACGTGGCCCTTCTTTCGGGAGTTCCCTGGCCAGTTCTCGATCCGTTCCACGGGGAAGGAAAGCAGTTTTATCCGGGCACGGAGAGGTGACGATGTGGCATCCGCCCGTCGCCGCAACACCGTCACGGTGGGACTCCTCGTTGCGGTGTTGATCGCGGTCGCCGGTCTCCCGCTCGGTAGCGCGACCGAGGTTGGCCCACGGGACACGGCCGATCGCTTCCGGCAGACCGGAGCCGAACCGACGCCGGCGAACAACACGACCGTTCGCCACGAGAACCCGGCATCGGTCGATCGGGAGGGCAACGTCTCGGAGCTACAGAGCTGGTTGGCCGGTCGGTTGAGTCAGGCACATATCGACTGTTCGGAGGGGTTGGAAGTCGGCCGATACGCCGCCTGCAACAGATCCGACAGCGAGTACCCGGACTGGCTCGACAAGTACGTCAACGTCACTCGGGAGAGCGATTCGGACACCAACGAGAGCACTGCGTTCGAACGCACTGGCGAGGACCAATCGGAGTACGCGTCGGACGTCCGCCGGTTTCGGACCACGGTCGAGAAGTATCGAGATGCGCGACAGAACGGAAGCACGACGCGTGCGCGACGACTCGCTCGACGGGCCCAACGGATCGCGAGACGGGTGAACGAGACCGGTAGGCAGCTGACACGGGATTATCGCGCGATCGCAAACGGAACGGGGCAGAACCTCTCGGTGGCCGTCGATACGACCCGCACGGTCACGCGAAACGTCACGACTACTGCTGAATCGGTCAGCACCGAACAGTTCGTCAACACGACGATCACCGCCACAGCAGCCGCCCAGCGGATCTCGTTTCGCGACCCGCTACGTGTGACCGGACGCCTCGCGTCGGCCAACGGCACCCCGCTCGCGGACCGCACGGTACTGCTCCGAGCAGGCAACCAGACCCGCCGGACGACCACGAACGCATCGGGTGGGTACACCCTCACCTATCGCCCGACGCTGGTGTCGCTCGACACGCGGGCGGTGACGCTTCGCTACCGACCGACGAATCTCTCGGTGTATCGCGGCGATCGGACGTCGGTCCCCGTGACGATCCGGCAGGTACAGCCGACGCTGCGGGCGAGCGGTGCGCCGCGAAACGTGAGCTTCGGCGAACTGCTCGGCGTGAGCGGTCGTGTCGCTGTCGACAACACCAGCGTGCGATCGGTCCCGGTCGCCGTCTCGGTCGACGGACAGGAACTGAGACTCGCCAGCGGTGCGCGAGCACGGACGTCGTCCAACGGGCTGTACAGGGTGGCCAGGCGACTGCCGAAGGAGGTGAACGCCGGACAGCAGACCGTTCGCGTCTCGCTTCCCGTCGAGAACAGAGCCCTCGGACGGGCCAACACGTCGCTCCCGGTGACGGTCACGTCGACACCGACGGCGCTTTCGATCAACGCATCCCAGCGATCGGTCAACGGGTCGGCTGTCGGCGGGCCGGTCGTTCGCGTTGCTGGGCGACTCACGACCGACGATGGGACGCCGATACGGAACGAATCGGTGAGGATCGGTCTCAACAGCACCACCAGCACGACGGTGTCGACCGGCGAAAGCGGTCGCTACACGGCAACACTCACCGTTCCGGAAGCGTCGTTCGCCGAGCGCTCTGGAAACGTGACGACCACGGTCGTCGCCGCGTACGACGGTGCGAGCACGAACCTCGACTCGTCGCGTGCTCGGACGTCGATCCGACTCGCAGTCCCGACACAGCCGACGGCAGGCCTCCTCGAACGATTGGTTGGCGTGTTCGATGACGCACCGTGGGCGTACTGGGTGGTGGTCGGTCTTGGCCTGCTTCTGCTTGCCGGGTACGGAGTGTACCGGTATCGTGAGCGTGTCGGTCCGGACGGAGACAGTTCCGCAGCGGGCCAGGCGAGAACGGACGACGAAAGCGAGCGCGCCGGCGATGCTGGCGCTCGGACGCCGTTGCTCGAAACGGCACACGATCAGCTGTCGGAGGGCGATACGGCGGGTGCGATCGGGCTCGCCTACGCGGCCGTCCGACGATCGTTGCAGCACGATCTCGACCTCACGACTGCACGCACCCACTGGGAGTTCCTCGATGCGTGCCTCGATCGGGGAGTCGAGGGGCGTCGGCTCGACGCACTCCAGCGACTCACCGAGTTCTACGAGCGTGCGGCGTTCTCGGAGCAATCGCTCTCCACGGAGACGGGGACGACCGCGCTCGAAAACGCACGCGCGGTGGCTGACGAGGACGAGCGAACACGGCCGGACGGGTCGACGGCCGAGACGGACACGGACTTCGAGCCGTAGCCCAGGTTCGGACGATCGGCGGGTCGTGTCTCGTCCGTTCGATCCGGCTGCCGGGGCGATCAACCGGTCGTCGCGTTCGGTGCTTGTCCGGTTTCGAGTCCCTCTTCTTCGGGAACCGTCGGTGTGTTCTCGAACGGCGTGCCAGTCCCCTCCGATGGCGCACGTCCCGTTTCGAGCGCTTCACCGCTCTCGTTCCCCAGTTCGAGCTCCTCTCGTTCGGTGGCCGCAGTATCCTCCTCGGTGTTCGTTCCGGTAGCACTCCCGCTCCCGCCACCGTCGGTATCACCACCCTCGCCTCCACTGCCGCCAGTGCCGCCACTCCCACTGTCACTACCGCTCCCACCGTCTCCATCGCTGTTTTCACCGTCGGAGCCGCTCGGTGTGCCCTGAGTGGAACCCTCAGAGCGTCCTTCGCTGTCGCCACCGAGCTGTGAACAGCCAGCAAACAGCAAAGACCCGGTAGCGCTCCCCACTCCGGCGAGGCATTCTCGTCGATTCACGTTCTTCTCGACTGGACAGCGCGATGAAAAACTTCGCCATTCCGGATCGAGTGCCGTCACAGCTCCTCCCCGAGGAGCCCGAGGCCCCGCTCACGAACGAGCCCTGTCCTCGACGGCCGGAATCGCCTGACGGGGTGGAACGGATCGACGACGCTCCGAGATGTTCGACCCGCTGTCGATAGAAGTATCCCGGTGGGGGAGAACAACGAACTCGATGGAGGCTATCGGTCGCCAGTGAGCTACACTCGGTCGCTGCTCACTCGCTGGTCGCGTCGCGATCGCCTCACCGTTCTCGTCGTCGCGGTCACGGCTGCGTTCTTGGTCGGTAGCACGCTTCTCCTGGCCGCCGCGGGAGCCCAAACCGCCACGATCGCCGACGGACTCGACACCACGACGTCCGCCACGTACCACGACTCGTACGCCGCGGTAAACGCCACCGCGGCAGACGAAGTCGTCCTCCCCACCACGACGGTTGCCCGTCCGAACGGCAGTGCGGTCCGCTTCATTGGCGTTCCACCGGACACACGTACCGAGATCGCCGATGCGTCGGTTGGGTGGCAACGCGCGACGATCCCCACACCGAACGGTTCCATCCAGGGGCCAGTGACGACCACGACGCGTCAGCGTTTTCGAACATCGACCGGCCCGATCACGGACGAGATCCAACCCCATCCGACGGACGAATCGGTGTTTCCCGCCGAGTGGTACGTGGCGAACGCCTCGACGGTCCAACGCCTCGGCGACCAGTCCACCGCGGCCTTCGTGATCCGTCCCGGACGGAACGCGAGCGGCTTGCTGTCGGTCCCACAGTCGGGGACGCCGCTCCTGTCGGCGCTCGTCTTCCTCTTTGCGGGAATGCGTGAGATGCTGACCGCACTGCTCGCGGCCACCGTGGGGAGTGCACTCCTGATCGTGGTCGTCGTGTACAACGTCCTTCGGATGTCCGTCCGCGACCGCCTGGAGACGATCCAGGTCATCCGGTCGACCGGTGGCACACCCCGCCGCGTCCTCGCCCTCTTCGGCCTCCGGGCCGGCCTCATCGTCACGGTCGGGGTCGCGCTCGGCTTTGCGATCGGCGTCGTCGTGACGAACGCCGTCGTCAACGTCGCCATCTACGCCGGCCTCCCGATTTCGCTCACACCGAAGCTCACACCGCTCGCGATCGGAGTTCTCGGGGTCATGCTCACCGTGCTCGTTCTCGCCGGTGTCGTGGCGGGCGTCCTCGCGGCCCGATCCGCGGCGACACAGCCGCCGGCACGCCTCACCGAGACCGGCCGGCCTGCGAGCGATACCGACCACATCCGGTTCGCCCGTCTCCGCAGGGTTCTGACCCCCTCACTGCTCGATCCACGGGCCGTCGTGCCGACGACACTGACGCTCGCGGTCTTTGCGGTGGTCGTGCTCCTCGTGCTCTCGTTTGCGGGTGCGGTCGCCCCGCTTTCGAGCCCCGGCGAAGGGACCGTCGCCGAGGCCGATGCCGCACACGTGCTCAACAGCCGGATCGACACGGAGTACGCCACCGCCCTCCGCTCGAACGGCATCGCCGCGAGTCCGGAGATACTGCTCCCCCAGACCGTCGACGGCGAGCCGTTTCTCGCACTCGGGGCGAACTACTCGGCGTTCGCGTCGGTCACGGACGCCACGCTCGTGGCGGGGACGCCCCCGAATGCGTCGACCACGAACGAAGTCGTCGTTGGAACCGATCTCGCCGAGACGCTCGGCGTCGAGGTCGGCGAGAGTCTCACCCTGGGCGGGAGTTTCTCACCGGCGCTCACGCGCGTCACCGTCGTCGGCACCTACGACGCGACCGGTGTTGCCAACGATCAGCTCGTCGTCCCCCTCTCGACGGCCCACCACCTCGCGCTCAGACCCGGTGACGTCCAGTACATCCGGACCGAAGCGACCGACTTCGACGACAGAACGCGGACGTCGGAGACCGCACCACGGAACTCGATCAGCGTCACGGGAGTTTCGGCCCCGGACGTCGCCGCAGTGAACCAGTCGATCCCGGTCGCGGTCCGAGTGCGGAACCTCGAGGCCACGAACGCCACGCGGGAGCTTCCCGTCTCGATCGACAATACCACTCGAAGCCGGACAGTCACGCTCGGGCCGGACGGACGAGGCGCGTTCACCGTCCCGATAACGTCCCGAACGCCCGGCAACCACACCCTCCGGGTTGGTTCTCGCTCCCTCTCGATACGGGTGTTCCCGGCGAACGCCCTCCGGGTTCCCACGGAGCTTCCGGCGCAGGCTCCGCCGAACGCGACCGTGTTCGTGCCCGTCGTCACGCCCACCGAGGAGCCGGTTGCGAACGCCACCGTCTCGATCGCCAACCGAACGACGTCGACGGGCGGGAACGGCGTCGTTCAGCTCACTCTCCCCGAGACGCCGGGTGCGTACACCATCACGGCCGCCAAAGGCGACCGTCCGACGGCGACCCGGAACGTCACGATCACAGAGTCCGCAGACCGTCGCCTCTCGGCACGGCTCACGGTGACACCGAAAACGGCGAGCGTGCTCGAACGCCCCGAGGCGAACGTCACGGTAGCGAACCCCTGGAACGCCACGATCTCCCGTGAGCTCGTGCTCACCTCGCCGGTGAGCTCGCGAACGCGCACCGTCACGCTCGGACCGGGCGAGACCGCGGCGGTGGGGATCGAGGTGTTCGCCGGGAGCGATGGACGCGCCTCGCCCGGCACCTACACGATCGGGCTGCGCTCGAACGGGACGCCGCTGGCCCGAACGGAGTACACCATCGAGGGCGACGACCGGCTGTTTGCCTCGCTCGCGAGCACCGGCGAGTACTCCCAGGGTGCTGGCGTCGGCCAAGCCATCCGGAGCGTTTTCGGCAACGTGCAGTTGCTGTTCGCCACGATGGTGGTGCTCGCCGGCCTCACGACCGTGGGGACGACGACCGCGACCTTCGCACAGGTCATCCACGCGCGCCGACGTGCCATCGGGATCCACCGTGCGACCGGTGCAGCGCCGCGTGGCGTCCTGAAGACGGTCCTCGCCGACGTCTGTCTGATCGCGATCCCCGCGACCGTGGTCGCGATCGGGCTCGCCGTCGGTGCCACACGTGCCCTCGAAGCCGTCGGCGCGCTCACCGTTTTCGGCATCCGACTCTCGACCGCGACGCCGGGGCCCGTACTCGTCGGTCTCGGGATCGGGGCCTTCCTCCTCGCGGTGCTCGGCGCGGTGTTCGCGACGGTCCCGTTCCTCGCCCGGCCGCCGACCCGGCTGCTCACCGATTCGATCGCTCGACTGGCCCACCAGTACGGGAGCGAACGGTGAACACCCTCCATCGCGATGCGTCGGTCGCAGGTGCCAGCAACGAGAGCGGCCGGCAACGATGCACACGGCCGCCGTCGCCGCCCGACGGCTCCCGCCGTCCGCTCACAGCCGGTCGCCGCTCGGGGGTGTTTTCCGGATGAGTCGGCGGCGTGAATACGTACTCGTCTGTCTCGCGGTCTTCGCGCTCGCGCTCGCGATGCGGACGATCACGCTGTACTGGAGTCCGTTCCCCGCCACGCTCGATGGGTTCGACTACGCCGCCCTCGCCCGGAACACGATCGCGACCGGCCACCTCCCGTTCGATCGGCTCCGGGCGGACAACCTCGTGTTCGCCACCGTGCTCGGCCTCGCCGGCACCGTGACGGACGTCCGGCCGGTCGTCCTGGCCCAGCCGTTGATCGCAGTCGTCGGTGCGGGCTCGTGTCTGACCGCGGTCGCGATCGCGCGTCGGATCGGGTGGCGATTGGACTACGCGGGCCGCCAGGTTCGGCTCGCCGCCGCCCTCGCCGGCCTCACTCTCGCGGTCGAGGGGCTGTATCTCCGGCGCACCGGCGTCGCCGACGAGGAGGCCATCGGCCTGCTGCTCGTCCCGCTGCTCGCGATCGCGTTACACCGGGCGATCCGCACGCAGCGTCCGGCGTGGCTCGGCTCGACGGCGCTCCTCTGTCTCGTCTTCCCCCTCGTCCACACGTTCAGCACGCTGCTCGCGGCGACCACCGCGATCGCCGTGCTGGCGACTCAGTTCCTCCGGGTCCCGACCCGTCGGTTCGTCGTCGTGGGCGGCGGCCTCGTCGCCGGTTTCTGGGCGTACTTCGCGCTGTACTACGAGGCGGCCGGGCGACTCGGCATTGCGGTCCCGTACGTCGGGCGGATCCTCGCCCACCCGGGGCTGTTCGTCGCGTGGCTCGTCGTCCTCGTGATCGCGATTCTGTGGCTCCGACGCACCAGCTCCCGCCTCCAGGTCGGTACGCTCCTCGCGGCCGTCGGGACGCTGTTTCTCGTCCTGGTCGCGAACGTCTTCCTCCCGATCTTCCCCGGGACGGCGACGACGCCGCTCGTCGTTTTGCTGCCCGTCCTCCTGTTCGTCGTTCCGGTCGTCCTCGCCGGTCGTGGCCTCCCGCTGGTCGCCGCCGATCGCACCGAGGGAGCGGTGATCGTCGCGCTGCTCGCCGCACCGGTGATTCAGGTGTACTTCGCGCTCACGGCCTCGCTCACCCCGGAGTTCTTCGGGACGGTCATGCGGACCCAGACGTTCGCACATTTCCCGGTGGTCGTGCTCGCGGCGCTTTCGGCCGCCGGAATCGCCGTCGGGACGAAAGTGACTCGGCAACGGGGACGATCCCTCCGGCGAGTCGGCCGGACGGTGGTGCCCACGGTGTTGCTCGTCGCCGCGCTCCTGACCGCGCCGGTCGCGTTCGTCGACCTCGACACGGGGTCGTCCCCGAGCACGACGACCGAATCCGAGTTCGCGGCCGCCTCGTTCGCCGCCACCCACGTCACCGATCGGTGGACCGCCGCCGACCCGCTCTCGCGCGTGGGGCGGCAGTACTACCCTCGCGGGCCGAACGTCTCCCGAACGCCGGTGTATCGGTGGCTGACGGACGGTTCGCCACCCACGTGTCCCACCCTCTCGCGGGAGGCTTGGACGACGACCGGGGCGCATCTCTTCCCGCTCGCGCCGGCGACGATCGACGAGACGCGATATCGGGACTGGCTGTCCCGGCACGATCTCGTCTACACGACCTCCGCACCGTACCGGATCTCGCTGAGCCTGCCCGCCACGAACGCGACACGAGGCTGTTGAAATCGCTCTGTTCCGCCACACGGAAAACGAACGGACGGCGATGATCGAGTCGTTTGGAGGAGTAGTTTTATGATGCTGGTCGCAGAACAATAGTTCGACTCCACCGATGGATGATCAAACACCAGCAGACGATGACACGATCCGAGGGGAGACCGACGGCATCCTCGATTTCGTTAGCGAGGTCGGCGATCAGCTGCGTTCGCGCCGGGCGTTCATGGGCGACGCGGCGAAAGTCGGCGTCGGTGCGGCCGCGCTGTCGGCGGTCGGGGCGGGCAGCGCCGTCGCCAACGACGATTCGGAGTCGGGACCGAGCGACCTCGACATCCTGAACTACGCGTTGACCCTCGAACACCTGGAGTACGCTTTCTACGAGGAGTTCCTCGCGAATCATACGGAAAGCGAGGTCGAGAACTCGGCGGTGGCGCAGTACTTCGCGCGGCCGACGCTACGCTACTCGACCTACCAGCAGATCGAGGACGTCCGGGATCACGAGGGAGCCCACGTCGAGGCGCTCACGGAGACCATCGAGAAACTCGGCGGCACGCCCGTCGAGCCCGCCGAGTACGAGTTCCCCTACGACACCATGGAGGAGTTCGTCGCGATCGCCGACCGCCTCGAAGCCGTCGGGGTGTCGGCCTACGCCGGGGCCGCGCCGATGATCGACGACGAGGACGTGCTGAAGGCCGCACTCAGCATTCATTCGGTGGAGGCCGAACACCAGACGTACTTCCAGCTGCTCCACCTTCAGCGGCCCGCGCCAGACGCGTTCAACACCGCTCGCTCGATGGACCAGGTGCTCCCGATCGCGAAGCAGTTCATCGTCGGCGCGGGCGGTGGCGGCGACGACGGTGGCGATGGCGGCGACGGTGGGGAGTCGGGTCAGACGGTCACGGTTGGCCTGTCCGGCGAGCAGGAGGTACCGCCGGTCGACACCGACGCGTCCGGCGACGCCACCCTCACGCTCACGCGTGACCCGCCGGAACTGGAGTACGAGCTCACCGTCTCGAACATCGAGAACGTCACTGCGGCGCACATCCACATCGGCAACGAGGGCGAGAACGGGCCGATCGTCGCGCCGCTGTTCAGCGACGAGAGCGGGGTCAGCGAGGACGGCGTGCTCGCAACCGGCACGATCACCGAGGACGATCTCGTGGGGCCGCTCGAGGGCAAGTCGTTCTCGGAGCTCCAGTCGATGGTCGAGGAGGGCGCGTACGTCAACGTCCACACCAAGGAGCATCCGAAGGGCGAGATCCGCGGTCAGATCCAGGTGTAGGCACACTCCAACACACGGATTATTGTGGCCACCATCGGTGTAGCGACGCCCGAAGACCTGCCGTTCACGGCGATGGCGGTATCACGCAAGGGCGTTCGTCCGAGCGAGCGAACTCAGACCCCGTGCGATCGCTTCACGCTTCCGTGACTGTCGAGTCCGACCGCGCGTGATCGGGCTCCGACGATCCAGCGTCGAATCACTGTGAACTGACGTTCACCCAGAGGTGTGTCTCCCGGTAAGCGTTCTCGGCGGTCGGCTCCGACGGGGGCGATCCCCGGTACAGCAGGTAGATGAGGCGGAGTCGCTCGCCGGTCATCGTGGGAGTCACGTTGTGGGTCCAGTCGACCGATTCGTTCGCGGGGACGGTCCGACTGAACCGATCGAGCTCCTGCCGTTCGCGGACGGTCGTGGAGTTGTTCCGTATCGAAACCCGCTGCAGTTCGGCGACGACGGAGTACTCGACCCGCTCGTGCTCGTGGTTGCCGATCCCGACGATGACGGGTTGGCTCTGCCCGACGGTGAAGTTCCGTGGGTAGTCGTCGGCGACGAGCGCGCCGGATTCGTTCTCGGTGAGCAGGTAGAACTCGCTGAAGCTCTCGCCCGTCCTTGGAACCAGAGCGGCATAGCCGACGCTACTGATCGCGAGCAGCAGGCTCACGACCAGTACGACGTTCAGCACAGCGTCCATCCGGGTATCGGGCTCGAACAGTTCCACCCGCGTCGTCCGCATCCACGCTCGGTACGGCACCCGAAACCGATCCTCGGCGGGCAGCTCTCGACGACGGACAGCGGCCACCGCACAGGCGACGAGTGTGAACCCCCCGATGGAGAGCACGATCGGAACGAGCCGGATCCCGAACGGCGTGAAGTTCAACACCAGCCCGATCAGCGGCGTGAGCGCAATACTGAGGCCGAACGAAAGTGCAACCCGCTCGATGCCGTCGATGCTCCCCTCTCGGCGGGGATCGGCACGTCCGGCCATGCCGGCGTTCGAATCGTGACTCGCGGCCGACTCGGATCCCGCCTCGTCCCCCGTGGGGCCGCGTTCAGGGAACAGTGCCGCGACGAACGCGTAGCCCGGCGCGAACAACACGAAGGCGAGGCCGAGCGCGATCCGCAGCGGCGTCTCGCTGATGACGGGCGCAAGCGCGGCGATCGCCGTCGCGACGACCAGGAGAACCGTCACGGCAAGATCCGCCGGGAAACGGCGGAGAAATCGCGGAAGCATCAGGCGGAGCGTACCGTCAGCCATGGCACTCGGTTTCCCCAACAGCACCAAAAGGACTTGCTTTCGTCATTCGTCCACACGAAACCCCTCGAACGGCGTCGACACCGTTCGCTCTACTGGAACTCGCGCCACCCAGAGAACGGAGTCACGAACCTGTTTCTGGCGTTGACGGCCACCGCCAAGCGAGCCGTTTACCGCCCGTGACTGAGGAGGGGTGAGTCGGTCGTTAGGATGGGGACATTTCGGTTCCACACTCACGGCACTGGTTCGGTTGCCACGCCACCGTCCGGACGATCGACTGGACTGCATCACAGGTCGGGCAGTACGCTTCCACTTCCGATCCCTTGCTGTAGGGCATCGTTGTGGCTGTCGTTCGGCTGTGCATACAAGAACCTGTCGTCTAGTTTAAATTTCGGGGCGGTGAGTTCGAACACAACCGGCGGAGGGGAAACGCGAAAACGCGGCCGCTGTGCAGTGTTCGGAAGCGAGACGGGACGGAGTCGGAGCCGATGTCGCGGCTGCGATGACCGTCTCCTGAACACGTTCGCGTCGTTTCGGCCGTACGACAGCGCGGAGTCCCGTCCTTCGATCGCGCACAAGCCCGAACGGCAGAGGGGGACGTTTACCTACGTGGCCGTTCGACCCCGGGTATGCAGACCACGCGGCGGTACTGGGAAATCGCCGGGACGGGTGTCTTTCTCGCCGTCCTTGCCGTCGTGTTCGCCCGCCCGCTCCTGTTGGTCGGTGCAGCGGGTCTCGGCGCGTGGTTGCTCGGCCAGCAGTATCTGTTCGTGCGTGCGCTGTCCCGAACCGACGCTGACGTCACGATCGACCAGACGCCCTCTCGAGACCGGGTGATCGCGGGCAACGAAACCACGATCGCGCTCTCGGCGCGTCTCGCGCGACCCTCCCCGCTGGCGATCGCCGTCGAGATGGGGCTGCCGGCGACCACGGCCGGCACGAGCAGCGATGATCGAACCGCTCGCCTCGAACCCGGAGACGAGCGGACCGACGCCGTGGTTTCGGCTCACTGGACGGTTGCCGGCTCCTACGCGTTCTCCACGCCGACGCTCACGTTGACCGACGCGGGCGGCCTCTTCGTCGAGCGGCTATCGCGCGGCTCGACGCCGACGATCGTCGTCGAGCCCCGTGGGCCACGGAACGTCCACGTCGGCGAGGGTGGCGAACAGCTCGTGGTCACGTACGGGCAGCGACGGAGCGGTCGCCGGGACGCCGGGCTCGATCCGGGCGAACTCCGCGAGTACGTGCCCGGCGACACCGCAAACCGGATCGACTGGAAGGCGACCGCCCGGTTGAACGAGCC
The DNA here is from genome assembly GCF_000334895.1 of Halococcus agarilyticus. NCBI lineage: Archaea > Methanobacteriati > Methanobacteriota > Halobacteria > Halobacteriales > Halococcaceae > Halococcus > Halococcus agarilyticus. Next base: position 34,555 of record NZ_BAFM01000013.1, read on the forward strand.
CCACGTCCGCGAGTACGAGGTCGAGACCGATCGGACGACGGCGCTGCTCGTCGATCACCGCGCATCGATGGGGGACGGCCCCGCCGGCGAGACGAAACTCGACTACGCCCGACAGGTCGCGCTGTCCATCGTCGACAGCGTGCGCGAGTTCGACGACCCGCTCGGTTACTACGCCGTCGGTAACGCTGGCATCACCGACCGGCGACCCCCGACGGCCGGTCAGTACGCGGCGGTCGAGCGCCGGCTGCGCGATCTCGCCCCGACCGTGGCCGACGCTACGTCAGCCGACGACGAGACGGGAAGTCCGGCCGCGTCACGTCACGCCGCCCGACGGCTCTCCGGTCAGCGCACGTTCGAGACGACGCTCGCGCCGTACTTCGAGTCGACGGCGACGTACGTCGAACGGATCGAGGGCGATCCGCTGTTCGAAACCGCACGCACCCACGTTCCCCGGCTGTCCGGGACCGTCTGGACGGTGATATTCACCGACGACACCCATCGCGCCGAGCTCCGCGAGACGGTCGAGCTCGCTCGGCGCGGCGACGGCCGCGTGCTCGTCTTCCTCACGCCGACGGCGCTGTTCGAACCGGGTGGTCTCGCCGATATCGAGGACGCCTACGAGCGGTATCGCGGGTTCGAATCGTTCCGCCGCGACCTCGCCCGTCTGCGGCGGGTGTCGGCCTTCGAAGTCGGTCCGCGCGACCGGCTCGACGCCGTTCTTTCGAGTGCCGGCCAGCGGGGTCGGTCGGCGAGCGCTCACTGACTCGCGGGTTGGCGAAACCCCCGTACTTTAGGCGTCGGCGGATGTCGAGAACGCATGGCGACCCGCCGCCGACAACGGTTCATCTACGGCCAGACGGCCTGGATGCTCGCCACGATCGTCGGCCTGGCGCTGCTCGGTTCGCTCTCTCTGGAGCTGTTTTTCGTGGTATCGCTCATCGGTTTCCTGATCGTCACCGAACTCACCGCACCGTTCTCGGTCACGCCACGGTGGCGGGCACGGCTGCGCTGGATCGTGCTCGTCGGGCTCCTCGGGTTCGGCTACATCGTCGTTCGCCGGATACTCGAGATCCTTCCGGAGGGTGTGGTTTGATGGAGCGATCGGCCATCGACTATCCACGGCTCGTTCTCGTGGCGCTCACGGTCGTCACTGTCGTCGGACTCGTGCTCGCGGCGAGTTCGTCGAGCGCGGCGTTCGGCTCGTACAACGACGCGTGGGATGGGGCCTCGGAGCTCCGCGAGCAGGCGCGAACGGTCGGCTCCGAGAGCGAGATCGTTCGCAACACGAGCCGGTACGCGAGCGTCTCGCCGAACGGCACGGTCGCGATCGTCCTCTCGCCGGAGAGCGACTACGGCCCGGCGGAAACGGATCGGATCCGGTCGTTCGTTCGGAACGGGGGCACCCTGCTCGTCGCCGAGGACTTCGGCCGGCACGCGAACGATCTGCTCGCCCGCATCGGTGCGCAGGCACGCGTGACCGGGCAGGTGCTGCGCGATGAACAGTACAACTATCGCTCGCCGGCGCTGCCGGTCGCCCGGAACGTCTCGAACGCGACGGTGATGGAGGGAGTCGACGGACTCACGCTCAATCACGGCTCGCCGGTCAGTCCGAACGGGGCGACCGTGCTGGCGAGTACGTCCGGGGTGGCCTACGTGGACGGGGATCGGGACGCCGAACTCGACGACGGGGACGAAGTCGGGACAGCGCCAGTTGCGACGGCCGAACCGGTCGGCGATGGTCGCGTGATCGTCGTCGGCGATCCGAGCCTGTTCATCAACACGATGCTCGATCGGCCGGGCAACCAGGCGTTCGTCCGATCGCTGTTCGACGTTCACGAGCGCGTCCTGCTCGACTACTCACACGCCGGCCGGCTGCCGCCGCTGTCGGTCGCGCTGCTCGTCGTCAGGGACACTCCGCTGTTGCAGGTTTTCCTCGGAGCGGCCGGCATCGCGATCATCGGGCTCCGGGTTCGTCGTCCGGAAATCGTCCGTCGGCTCACAGCCCGGATCACAGCTGACGACCCGTCGTCCCGAGAGCCCGAACCGGCGGAGCTGTCGTCGTTCGTGCGGGAGCGCCATCCCGAGTGGGATGACGAGCGGACCGAGCGCGTCATACGAGGGATTATGGCCCGGCGGGATGAGTAGTTCGATGATGACCGCTCCGGACGAGATTTATGCCACGCTGAGCGAGGAGATCGGAGCAGTGCTCATCGGCAAGGAGACGTTGGTCGAGGGGCTCACGATCGCCGTGTTGACCGGGGGGCACGTGCTGCTCGAGGGCGTACCGGGCGTTGCGAAAACGACGCTCGCGCGGCTGTTCGCACGGGCGAGTGGACTCGAGCACACCCGGATCCAGATGACGCCCGACGTTCTTCCGGCGGACGTGACCGGGACACACGTCTACCGGGAGCCGACCGGCGAGTTCGAACTCCAGCGGGGTCCGGTGTTCGCGAACCTCGTGGTCGCCGACGAGATCAACCGGGCGACCCCGAAAACCCAGAGTGCGTTGCTGGAGGCGATGCAGGAACGGCGCGTGACGATCGGCGGTGAAACCCTCGCCCTACCGAAGCCGTTCGTACTGATCGCGACCCAGAACCCGATCGAGATGGAGGGGACGTTCGAGCTGCCGGAGGCCCAGCGCGATCGGTTCCAGCTCAAACTCACGGCCGATCTGCCGGATCGCGACGAGGAAGCGAAGCTCCTCGATCGCTTCGACGACGATCCCGACCTCGGGCCCGAGGCCATCGAGCAGGTCGTCACCACCGAAGAGCTGCTCGCGGCGCGCGCTACGGTCGCCGAGGTGTACGTCGACGACGCGGTGAAGAGCTACGTCCTGGATCTCGTGGCCGCGACACGCGAGGACCCGAACGTCGAGTACGGTGCGTCGCCGCGCGCCGCGCTTGCCTTCCTCGACACGGCGAAAGCCCGCGCAGCGATCAACGGCCGCGAGTACGTCATTCCGGACGACGTGAAGGCACTCATCGAGCCGGTGCTCGTCCATCGGCTCGTGTTGAACACCGACGCGTCGCTCGGCGACGTCTCGGTCGCGGACGTACTGGCGGGCATCGAGGACAGCATCGAGCCACCGGGCAGCGATCACACCCCGGCACACACGGCGGTACACGACGGCGGGGGTTCAGTCGAAAACGAATGACGTGGGGTCCTCCCACGAACACGTCACGAGGGAGTCGGCGCGGTCGTCGTCGGCGGTCGTGATCTCGACGGACACGGCTCGCTCCAACCCGACCGCGAACCCGACGCCGAGGAACGACGCCACGGGGTGGTCGATCCGATCGATCGCACCGTACGCGCTCCCGTCGATAGCGACCGTGACGCGGCCCCCCTCACCGTGGAATTCCGGCGTCGCGCTCCGCGCCAGTTCGAACTGTTCGACGAGACCGTCGCCGAGCTGTGTGGCAAGTGTCTCGGGCTCGTCGGACAGTTCACCCGACAACGTCCGCTGGAACTCCTCGAACAGGGGGCCGCCGCTTGGATGGAAGGCAACGCCCCGCTCGTCCTCGTCGTCGGTGAGGACGAACACCGAATCGAGCGCCGAGGGTTGTGGAAGCTCGTAGTCGGTTCGCTGGGGCACGAACAGCCGTATCGAGGTTCCCTCCGCCGTGTCCGGACCGGGGAGATAGAGTCGATCGTCCTGAAGCCCAAGCTCCGTGACGAGAGCCGCTTCGGTCCTCGCGAGCGATCCGTAGATCCCCTCGCCCACCGTTGCCGAGATGAACTGTTCGGGGGTGAGATAGCGGGTCAACGCGGCCGCGAAGAGACCGGTCCCGCCGAGCGCGAACAGGACGGTCCGGGCATCGGGAAAGAACACGCCGCCAAGTGCCGCGATCGCTCCCACGACGGCCAGCGCGAGCGCCGTTCGGCGATACTGTGTCCGGCGCGCCCGGGCGTACTCCTCGCGGAGTCGCTGGTTTTCCTCCCGTAGCACCTCGATCCGTGCGGTGAGTTCCGAGGGTTCGGTGACGTCGGTTCCGTCGGACTGTGGCGTCCGTTCCCGTGTCGTGCTCTCGCTCATGGTGGTCCGACCAGCTCCAGTCGTACACGTTCGTACCGATGCAGTCCGTATCCGACGAGCGCAGTACCGACGACGATCACACCCGCAGCGATCCAGATCGTCGCGGTCGATCGGAGCGCCAGCCAGCCGCTGCCGCCGATCGCGACACCGGCGACGAGTGACGCGACGAGCAGGCGTTCGGGACCGTAGCGATCGACGGCGGCGCTGGAAAGGACACCGAACAGGCCGACCTCGGCGAGGACGAGGAACGGGAGGGGCCCCTCGGACGGGTAGAGTGCGCCGAGGACGATCTGACCGGTCGCGAACGCCGCCGTCGTCGAGACGAGGTACTGAGCACTCCCGACACCAACGGCCACGAGAACCCCCAACGGTCCGACGACGACGCCGGTCGCTATCGTCGCGACGAACGTCCCGAGCGTCGCGAGCGCTTTTCGAACGGTCAAGGTGTTGCTGGAGACGGAATCTTGCGCGATGTTTTTCATGACATGATGCGGAGAACGATCCCTGGATTAGAGTACACTCGTCACGCTCAAACGTCATCACGAAGCATCTCGTCTTTTATCTTCTGCAATCGGCGTTCGGGAGACGTTCCGCTCCGAGCCCCGTCGGCGATCGAAGAGCGGCCCGCCGCAGCAGGGGACTCATCGGACGTATCGTCCGAACCGGCAGGTGAACGGATACGTCCCAGCCTCGATGGAAGGACTCGAAGAGTCACACTCGGGTTTTCGCGAACGATCCGTCGCTGTTCGTCGCTCACATCGACGAGTGTCTCCTTGTAGCCGCGCTCTGTGGGTCACATATCGTCCTGCACGCCCCCCAACACAGGGCTGTGACCGCTCTCCGGGAGGTGAGCGCCAGGGTACTGGATCGTCGAGGATCAATCCATCGTGGGTTCCTCGTCGGCGTCGACCGTCGTCCCGGCTCCACCGTCGTCCACGACGTTGTCCTCCCAGCCACCCAGCCGGAACCAGACGACGCCGACGAGAAACGAGAGCACGCCGGAGAGCGAGAGCGACCACCACAACCCGAGGGCCCCCCAGGTGAAGGTGTAGGCGAGCAGCCACGCGACGGGGATGCGGAACACCCACCGCGACAGCAGCGATAGCACGAACGCGACGCGCGTGTCGCCGGCCCCTCGGAACCCACCCTGAACGACCATCAGCCCGCCGAGGAACGCGAGGAACGGCGCGATGACCCGGAGGAACGTCACTCCCTCGGCGACGACGGCGGGATCGTCGATGAAGATCGCCATTGCCTCTGCGGGAAAGGCGAACAGGAGACCGCCCACGGCGAACAGCGCGGCCATCGTGGCACCGGTCCCCTTCCAGGTGACCTCGGCGGCGCGATCCGGCGTCCGTGCACCGAGGTTCTGACCGACGCCGGTCGCTGCCGCCTGGCCGACCGCTCCCGAGACCGTCCACGAGACGGACATGTACCGGAGGCCGATGCCGTAGGCGGCGGTCGGGATGGCACCGAAGCGGGCGACGAGGCCGGCGAACGCCACCGCTGCGACGCTGCGCGCGAGACCGTCGAAGGTCGCGGGGTAGCCGACACCGACGAGTCGCCGGAGGACGCTCCCGTCAGGTGTCAGGTCCGCGACGCGCAGGCGGATGCCCCAGCCCCCATCGAGGAGGATGTAGACGCCGGCCGCCGCCGCGACGATCCGCGCGAGAAGCGTCGCGACGGCCGCTCCGCGTGCCCCCATCGCCGGCACGGGCCCCCAGCCGAGGATGAACACCGGATCGATGACGATGTTCAGGCCGGCGCTCACCGCCACGAGCCACATCGCGGTCCTAGTGTCCCCGGCCGCCCGCAACACCGCACGGAACACGAAGAAGAGAAAGGTGAACGGGATGGCGAGGAAGATGACCTCGATGTAGGCGACGGCGATCCGGAACACGGTGCCGTCCGCGCCGATGAGGGCGACGAGCGGTCGTCGCGCGAGGTAGCCGACGGTCGCGAGCGCGGTGGCGACGGCGACGGCGAGCAGAACCGTCTGCCCGACGGCACGCTGGGCCGCCCGCTCGTTGCCGGCACCGATGTGTTGGGAGACGACGGCGTTGGCGGCGGCGGTCAGCCCCATCGCGACGGAGACGAACATCCACGACGTCGGGAACATCAGCGCGACCGCGGCGACGGCTTCGGCGCTCACGCGACCCACCCAGAAGATGTCCGCGAGGTTGTAGGCGGTCTGGAGGAGGTTGCCGGCGACCAGCGGCCACGCGAGCCTGAACAGGCGGGGCGTCACCGATCCCGTCGTCATGTCGATGCGGCTGTCGGTATCTGCCACTGTCGGACTCGACGAACCGCCGGACCGTAAACCCACGCGAGTGACGCCGCGTGCGTCGAGCGCTCGCCAGCGCCGTATCGATACGGAGGTTTTTATGCGGAGGTCGTCTACCGGTGCTCCATGCAGCTCTCGGTGGTCGTGCCGACGCTCAACGGCCGGACCCAGCTCGCGGCGTGTCTCGACGCGCTCGCCGCGACGGCCCCCGAGAGCGAGGTCATCGTCGTGAACGGGCCCTCCGCCGACGGCACCACCGGGATGGTCAGGGAGCGCGAGGACGTCGACGTGCTCGTGGAGGTCGCCGACCGCAACCTCAACGTCGCCCGGAACGCGGGGATCGAGCACGCCACCGGCGAGTGGGTCGCGCTCGTCGGTCACGATCGGACTGTCGAACCGGGCTGGCGCGACGCGGTCGCGGCGGCGCTCGATCCAGGTCCAGCGCGCGCGGGCGCGCACGTCCATGCCGAGGGGTACGCGATGCCTGGCGGTCGCGAACGGGTGGGGGCGGTCACCGGCCCCACCGAGGCGGACGGCGATCGGAACGACGGCCCGGAGTCACGGACCATCGCCGGGCGAGAGGTGACGTACGTCGACGGCCGAAACGTCGCGTTCGCGCGCGACGCGCTCGACGCGCTCGACGGGTTCGACGAGTACCTCCGCACCGGCGGGGCGCGCGACCTCGCCCACCGACTCGCCGCGGCCGAGTACGCAGTGGCGTGGCAGGAGGGGATGTGTGTTCGGGACGCGGCCACCGTCGGTCCCGTGAGGCCGGACTCCCACGGAAGGGCAGCGATCTCCGACGGCGGCCGGACCGAGCGCGACTGGTACTGGAAGTATCGCGCGCTCGCCTACCGCCTCGTCAAGAACTACGGGGTTCGACCGACGACCGCGCGCCGCCTCGCGAGCCACGCCGCGCGCGACGCGTTCTCGGGGTTCGCCGGGGTCGCCAGAGGTAACGGGACCCCGTCGGCGTGGTTCGGCAACGGCCGGGACGTGCTCACCGGCTCGGGGCGCGGGGAAGGGGCGGGCCTCCTCGCACGGTGGCGCGACCGGGACCGACGAAACCCCAACGGGCTCTCCTCGCGGTCGGATCGTGCGGTCGCGATCTACGACCGGCGCTGAGCCGACGGTCGACGATCGGCGTTCGATTCTCGCGTTCCACCGACACCGCCGGACGACGCGCCACCCCTTGGCCATGTCGTGACACACCACCCCGCTCGCGTCCGGCGTTTTCTCGCCCCGCAGTAGGAAGCTTTATATAGAACCGCAAACGACCCGTTGGTGAGGAATCCATCATGGCACAGCAACAGCGCATGGGTGGACAGCCGATGTTCATCCTGAGCGAGGACACGGAGCGGACACGCGGTCAGGACGCACAGAGCTCGAACATCGCCGCCGGCAAGGCGGTCTCGGAGGCCGTGCGGACGACGCTCGGCCCCCGCGGCATGGACAAGATGCTGGTCTCCGATGCGGGCGACGTCGTCATCACGAACGACGGCGCGACCATCCTCGGCGAGATGGACATCGAGCACCCGGCGGCCCAGATGATCACGGAGGTCGCAGAAACTCAGGAGGACGAGGTCGGCGACGGCACCACGACCGCCGCCGTGCTCGCGGGCCAGCTGCTCGCCAAGGCCGAGAACCTCCTCGACGACGATGTCCACCCGACGACGATCGTCGAGGGGTACCACGAAGCGGCCCAGCTGGCCCACGAGGCCGTCGACGAGCAGGTGCTCGACGGCGACGACCTCGACGACGACCGGCTCCGCGGGGTCGCCCGCACCTCGATGACCGGCAAGGGCACCGGCGACGTCGGTGCCGAGGCGCTCGCCGAAACGGTCGTCGAGGCGGTCCGGCAGGTCGAGGGTGACGACGGCGTCGCGCGCGACGAGATTTCCATTCGAACGCAGACCGGTGCGAGTTCGAGCGCCACCGAACTCGTCGAGGGCGTCGTGAGCGAGGAGGAGCCGGTCCGCGAGGACATGCCGAAAAGCGTCGAGAACGCCTCGATCGCGGTGCTCGACGTCGAGTTCGACATCCGGGAGGCGAACGTCGACGCCGAGTACGACGTCTCCAGCGTCGATCAGCTGAACGCCGCGATCGACGCGGAGGAGAGCCAGTTCGAGCAGTACGCCGACGCGCTCGCCGACCTCGACGTCGACGTCGCGTTCGTCACCGAGGACATCGAGGATCGCGCAGCGGCGTACCTCGCCGAGGAGGGCGTCCTCGCCTTCGAGGGCGTCGACGACGACGAGGCACGCTCGATCGTCCAGGCCACGGGCGCGAGCCGCGTCGGCGCGATCGAGGACCTCGAGGAGAGCGACCTCGGTGAAGCCGAGCAGGTCCGCGTCGAGTCGTTCGGCGAGGACGAGCTCGCGTTCGTCGAGGGCGGCGCGGCCACGGAGACGGTCACGGTGTTCGCCCGCGGCGGCACCGACCACGTCACCGACGAGCTCGAGCGCGCGCTCCACGACGGGCTCGACGTCGTGACGGCCGCGCTCGACGAGGGCGGCGTGGTGCCCGGCGGCGGCGCGAGCGAGGTCGCCATCGCGGCCCACGTCCGCGATCAGACCGCGAGCATCGAGGGTCGTCGCCAGCTCGCCGTCGAGGCGTTCGCCGACGCGATCGACGTCCTGCCGCGCACGCTCGCGGAGAACACCGGGATGGACCCGATCGACGCCTTGGTGGATCTCCGCTCGCTCCACGACAGCGAGGGCCGCGCGGGTCTCATCAGCGAGGGCCAGACCGGCCGGGCCGACGATCCGGTCGAGGCCGGCGTGTTCGATCCGGCCGCGGTCAAACACGAGGCGATCGAGAGCGCTACCGAGGCCGCGACGATGATCGCCCGGATCGACGACGTCATCTCCGCCGACAACTGAGCAGAAGCCACCTCACACCACCCGATCGCTTTTTTCGACAGTCGGAGTCCGAGAGACCGTTCGACGGGAGGTCCACAGTATATACGCCGACTCCGCGAACGACACGATCATGAGCACGATCGCCGCGATCCGGATCCCGGCCGAGGAGTTCGCGCTCGCGGAGACGCTCTCGCGGGTGTCGGGCGTCGGGTTCGAGACCGTCCGTGTCGTCGCGCAGGACGACGACCGCGTGCTGCCGCTGGTCTGGGCGCAGACCAGCGACGAGGACGCGCTCGAACGCGCGCTCGCGGACGACCCCTCGGTCGAAAACGAGCAGTTACTGGCCGATCTCGCCGGCGAGCGGCTCTACCGGATGGACTGGGTGGCGAACATCGAGACCGTGGTGTACGCCCTGCTCGAACACGACGGCACCGTATTGAGCGCCTCGGGCCGGAAGGACGGCTGGCACCTCCGGATCCTGTTTCCCGATCGGAACTCGCTGTCGGCGACCCACGAGTTCGCCACCGACAACGGCGTGACCATCTCCCTGGAGCGCGTCACCGACCTGAACGAGGGCCGGGGGAGCCAGTTCTCGCTCACCGAACGCCAGCATCAGGCGCTGCTCGCGGCGTACGAACGGGGCTACTACGAGGTGCCCCAGGAAGTGACGATGGAGGAGCTCGCCGACGAGTTCGGCGTGAGCGCTCAAGCGGTTTCTCAGCGCCTCCACCGTGCGTATCGGAATCTCATCGAGAACGCGCTCGTGATCGGTCGGCCGACCGATACCGTCGAGGAGTAGGCTCGGTCGGCGGCGTCGGCCGCTCGGTCGCCCGTCGTCAGATGACGGACGCCGTCTGTTCGGACCCGGGCTTCAGCCATTGAAAATACAACCCTAGCTGACTCGAGCGTCCCGCTCTTTCCCTTTCTCATGAGCGACGAAGACGACGGCAAACTCGGCCTGCCGGGTGCGGTCTCGATCGGGCTCGGCGGAATGATCGGTGGCGGAGTCTTCTCCGTGCTCGGCCTCGTCGCGACCATCGCGGGCTCGGCGGCGTGGGCGGCGTTCACCGCAGCCAGCCTCGTCTCGATGTGTGCGGGCTACTCGTACCTCAAGCTGAACGAGCTGAGCGACAGCAAGGGCGGGTCGGTCACGATGTTCGAGTCGTTCGTGGGCAACTCGACGATCGCCGGGATGGTCGGTTGGACGCTCATCGTGGGCTACGTGGGCGCGATCGCGGTGTACGCCTTCGCGTTCGGGTCGTTCGCCGAGGCGCTGCTCGGCTTACAAACTGTGTTCGGGGTCCCGATCCGACCGTTCATCTCGGTGCTCGCGGTCGCCGGGTTCGTCGGGTTGAACGTGCTCGGCGCGAACGCCACCGGCACCTCCGAGGAGATCCTCGTCGCGCTCAAACTGATCATCCTGCTCGTCATCAGCGGGTGGGGCCTGTACTACGGTTACACCGTCGACAAGCTCGCGTTCGGGTTCTCGCGGATGACGAGCGTCTCGTTCGTGACGGCGATCGCGATCTCCTTCGTCTCCTTCCAGGGCTGGCAGCTGGTGATGTACGACCAAGAACAGATCAAAAACGCCGCGACGAACGTGCCGCGTGCGGTGTACATCTCGATCGTCGGGGCGATCATCGTCGACAGCATGATCGCGATCCTCGTGACGAGCCTCGTTCCCACCGAAACGATCGCCCAGCATCCCGAGATCGCGGTCGCGCGGGCGGTCGAGCCGTTCATCGGCCAGGTGGGATTCGTCGCGGTGGCGATCGCGGCGCTGTTCTCGACCGGGAGCGCGATCAACGGGACGCTGTTCAGCGCCGCCAACTTCGCCCAGGGGATGCTCTCCGATGGTCTGCTGCCCGAGGAGGTCGGCGACACTCAGGCGAGCGGAGCGTCGACGCGGATGGTCGTGATCCTCGGGGTCGCGGCGGCCGCGCTGACCGCCTACGGCAGCCTCAACGGGATCACCTCCTTCGGGTCGCTCGCGTTCATGGTGGTGTTCGGCACGATGAGCTACCTCGCCTTCCGCCACCGCGACGAGGGGGACATCACCGGCGTCGTCCCCGCGATCGGCGCTCTGGGAACGATCGTGTTCTTCCCACTCCTGCTCTGGCATCTCTACACCGACGAACCCGGCGTGTTCTCCGCGGTCGTCCTGCTCTCGGTCGCCGTGATCGCCGTCGAGCTGGTGTACTTCAAGCGCGACTCGATCGAGGACGGGTTCGAGACCGTCGAAGAGCAGGTGTAGGCGGTGGTTCCGTCGCCTCGATCCCGACCAACGGCGGCGGTTCTGGAGTCGTGGCCAAGGATTTTGGCGGCCGCGATCGGTCGACAGACATGAACCCGGTCGAACGGCTCGCGACGAACCTCCTCTCGGAGTCGCGGGCGTACGGCTACACGCTCTGCATCTGGGGCGGCGGGGAGATGCTCATCACTCAGTACGGCACGCCCGACCTCGTGGACATCGTGGTGTTCGTCGCGGGGGCGGTCGTGGGGTTCGGCGCGCTCGCGGCCATCGCGTTCAACGCGGCGTTCGCGGCCGCCGACGCCGACCACGAGTCGAGCCCGATGGTGGCGTCGATGGTTCACGTCGTCGCGACCCTCGGGAGCGTGCTGGCGAGCCACCTCGTCGCCGTGGTCGCGCTCGGCTACGGCATTCCTGCCGCCGTCGCGTTCGCGACGGTCGGATTCCAGGCGACGACCACGTACAATAGTCTCCTCCTCTTCGAGCAGGCGGCGGTGCGGCTGTTCGCCTGAGACGTTCCAGTGGGGCCACCCCGAGAAGTTCAGACCGTCGGCAGGTGCCAGTCGTACCGGAGCGCGACCAGTCTGAGGACGAAGACGAACGCCGCACAGCCCAGGGTCGCCCGACCGGCGGCGACGCCGATCACGGTGGCGAGCCAGAACGCCCCGCCGCCGAGCACCGCGGGCGTGGCGTAGAAGTCCTCGTGGAGCACCGCGGGAACCCGCCCCAGCAGGAGGTCGGCGATACTGCCGCCGCCGACGCCGGTGAGCGTCGCGAGCACCACCACCCCGAACGGCGAGAGCCCCGTTTCGATCCCGACGAGCGCGCCGGTGGCCGTGAAGGCCGCCAACCCCACGGCGTCGGGGAGCTGGACCGCCGCGTGATCGCGGAGCCGGCCGTCCATCGCCCGGGCGAGCACGACACCGATCCCGACCCCGGCGAGTGCAACGCTCACGTCCGCGGTCGTCCGGAGCGCGACGGGAACGCGGCCGGCGAGCACGTCCCGGAGGATGCCGCCGCCGAGCGCGGTCAGCATCCCGAGAACGCCGACGCCGAACAGGTCGAGGTCGGCGTTAGCGCCCTTGAGCGCGCCAACGACCGCGAACGCCACCAGCCCGATCGCGTTCATCGCGTCGAACGCACCGATCATCACTCGAACGCCAACTCGATCGGGTCGCCGACCCCGACGCCGAACGCGTCGTCGCCCCGTCCTCGATTCGCGGCGAGTTCGACGTTGCCGTGGCTTCCCACGGTGACGAGTCGCTCCCCGGCCGCGACATGTGCGTACGACCGTGCGACCGGCACGCGCTCACCATCGACCATGATCTGTTCGCCGAACTGCCCGTCCAGCATCTCACCTAGGACGTTCGTGATGGCGTTGCCGAACCCGTCGACCACGAGCACCTCGCCCGTGGCCCCGTCGGGTTCGTCAGCGGGTTCCGCGAATCGAAGACCCTCGTAGCCGTCGGCGGGCACGAACTCGTCGCACTCACCGAGGCGATCCGCGTCCGCCTCGTGAGCGCGGGCGGCCGCCGGCGCGAACACGTCCCGGCCGTGGAAGGTCGCGCTCTCGGGTTCGTCGACGACGATCTCGAACGGTTCGATCTCGTCCGTCGTGCCGTCGTCCGTCCCCGCCGCGTCGCTGGCGAGTCGCCTGGCAACGGGAGCCAGCACGCCGTTGTCCGGGCCCACGAGGACGTGCTCGCCCGCGCGGATCGCGAGCGCCGCCCGGTCGGTGCCGACGCCAGGATCGACCACCACGAGGTGGGTCGCTGGCGGGAAATAGGGGAGTACCTCACGGAGCCAGAACGCCGTCGTTCGGACGTCTTGGCGGGGGAAGTCGTGGGCGACGTCGACGAGCCGGGCGTCGGTATGCGAACAGAGCACCCCTTTCATCGCGGCGGGGTACGGCGAGCCGAAGTCCGAACTCAGGGTGATCACAGTTGGGAAGACGGTGTCGGGAGCGAAAATCGCTTGCTTTCGTCGTGATCGTCAGCGTTTTGACTGCCATCCATGAGCGATAGCCATGGTGTGGTCACTCCAGGGCGAGCGCCCGACGTACTGTCCTCGCTGTGGCGAAAAACTGGGCGAACGCGACCACGAGAACACAGCACGACCGTACTGCGCGGACTGTGCGTGTCCGTTTTACCGCAACCCGGCTCCGCTGGCGCGAGCAACGGTCATCGACGGTGATCGAGCGGTGTTGATCGAGCGTGGGAGGGCCGGTGACGTCGGTGCGTGGGCGCTGCCAGGCGGATATATCGATGGAAACGAGTCCCCACCGGAAGCCGCAGCACGGGAACTCGCCGAGGAAACGGGTCTCGTAGCGACGCCGGATGATCTCGAACTGATCGGCTGTGGGCATCTCGATTTCGACGACGCGTGCGAAGTCTCGTTCAATTTCGCCGTTCCGCGAGTCAGGACCGACGGAACGCCAGCAGCAGGCGACGACGCTGCCACAACGCGGTGGTTTTCCCGAGAGGAGCTGTCGGCCGATCCACCCGACCATCCCTCCCTCCGGGCGTCGGGTCCCGATCAGATACTTGCGGCTATCGAACGGTTCGGGGAACCGGAGTAGTCGTAGCTACGAGGAACGGTGGTTGCCGACTGAACACCGGTACGCAAAGAGCGCCATGTATCGCAGTCCGGTACAGCGAACCGAAATCCGGGCTCGGGTCGATCACCGGGTCAGTTACTCGGGGTCGGCCGTGGCGTCGGCACGGTACGAATCCGCACCGTCGGTGTCGCTCACGCGCTGGATGCGTTCGATCCCGTCGATCTCCCGCACGACGTCCACGACGGCGTCGGGGACGAGCGCCTCCCAGCCATCGTCGGCGATCATCCGTTCGCGGATCTCGGTTCCCTCTAACTTCTCGCGCTCGAACATCGGCGATTGGCGCACCTCGACGCCGGCCTCGGTGAACAGCTGCACCACCAGCGGGTTGTTCGAGTACGCGATCTCGAAGGTCGGTGACATGCTCCGAACGTGGGACACCCAGACCGCGTTCCGATCGAGGTCCTCGATCGGCACCGGGTAGATCACGAGATCGGCGTCTTCGAGCGCCTTGGTGAGCATCATGATGCGCTCGCCGGCGGTGAAGGGGTCGTGGCGGGTGTGCGAATCGTCGGCGCTGCCGATCCCGAGCACGAGCTCGTCGACCTCGCCCGCGATCCGCTCGACCATCCGATGGTGGCCGTCGTGGTAGGGCTGGAACCGGCCGATGTAGAAGCCGCGGAGCATGTGGTCGGTCAGAACGCCGTTGCGCATAAACTCCCGCTTTCGGGTCGCTGCTCGTCGATTCGTGACGGGCCGTGTCGAAGGAGGTCCGACCGACGAAACGGCGGTCGATCGATGGACTGATTTATAAGTACGGCGGCCCGTTTTCGGCGAGCTCCACACGACGGAGACGGCCGCTCGACGCCGGATACCGGTCGTGTGGGTTCGATGTCCGAGGGGGGAAAGTATATCAGTAAACGTGCCCTCCTTCGTAGTGTTAGAGACAGTCTCATGAGTAACGACACGGACACCGACGACGCGTTCCCGACCGAGCACGACCCGGATCCAGACCCGGGATCGGGCTCGGAGCCGGGAGACGACGAGAGCATTCCCCTGGGGGAGGAGCTCGGTAGCGACGTCGAGGTCGAGGCCGAGATCGACGAGGACGCCGAGGACGGGCTGCTCGGCGGGCTCAAGATCGAAACCACGGCGGACATCGAGATCCCCGACCGGCTCGTCGATCAGGTCATCGGGCAGGACCACGCCCGCGACGTGGTGATGAAGGCAGCCAAACAGCGCCGCCACGTCATGATGATCGGGACGCCGGGTACTGGAAAGTCGATGCTGGCGAAGGCGATGAGCCAGCTCCTCCCGAAGGAGGACCTCCAGGACGTACTGGTCTATCACAACCCCGACGACGGGAACGAGCCGAAGGTCCGCACAGTACCGGGAGGAAAGGGCCAGCAGATCATCGAGGCACACAAGGAGGAGGCCCAAAAGCGCAACCAGATGCGCCAGTTCCTGATGTGGATCATCATCGCCATCGTGCTCGGGTACTCCTTCCTGATCGCGGGTCAGATCCTGCTGGGTGGCGTGCTCGCCGTCCTGATCTACCTCGCCTTCAAGTACAGCTCCCGAAGTACCGACGCGATGATCCCGAACCTCCTGATCGATTCGTCCGACACCCAGACCGCGCCGTTCAAGGACGCGACCGGCGCGCACGCCGGCGCACTGCTGGGCGACGTCCGCCACGACCCGTTCCAGTCGGGCGGGATGGAGACGCCGAGCCACGACCGCGTGGAGTCGGGCGCGATCCACGAGGCCAACAAGGGCGTGCTGTTCATCGACGAGATGAACACGCTCGACATCCGGTCCCAGCAGAAGCTGATGACCGCGATCCAGGAGGGCGAGTTCTCGATCACCGGCCAGTCCGAACGCTCCTCGGGCGCGATGGTCCAGACCGAGCCCGTGCCGACGGACTTCATCATGATCGCGGCCGGGAACTTGGACGCGATGGAGAACATGCACCCGGCGCTGCGCTCGCGGATCAAGGGGTACGGCTACGAGGTGTACATGGACGACACCATCGAGGACGAGCCCGAGATGCGCCGGAAGTACGCCCGGTTCGTGGCCCAGGAGGTCGACAAGGACGGTCGGCTGCCCCACTTCACCCGCGAGGCGGTCGAGGAGATGATCCTCGAAGCCCAGCGCCGTGCGGGTCGGAAGGGCCACCTCACGCTCAAGATGCGTGACCTCGGTGGGCTCGTCAGAGTCGCGGGCGACATCGCCCGCGCGGCGGACAAGGAGTTCACCGAGCGCGAGGACGTGCTCCAGGCCAAGCGCCGGTCGCGCTCGATCGAACAGCAGCTCGCCGACAACTACATCGAGCGCCGGAAGGACTACGAGCTCTCGGTTTCGGAGGGCGACGTCGTCGGCCGCGTGAACGGGCTCGCGGTCATGGGCGACGACTCCGGGATCGTGCTGCCGGTGATGGCCGAGGTCACGCCATCCCAGGGTCCCGGCGGCGTGATCGCCACCGGGAAGCTCCAGGAGATCGCCGAGGAAGCAGTACAAAACGTCTCGGCGATCATCAAGAAGTTCTCGGACGAGAACATCTCCGAGAAGGACATCCACATCCAGTTCGTCCAGACCGGTCAGCAGGGTGTCGACGGCGACTCGGCCTCCATCACGGTGGCGGCGGCCGTCATCAGCGCGCTCGAAAACGCGCCGGTCAAGCAGAACGTCGCGATGACCGGCTCGCTCTCGGTTCGGGGTGACGTCCTCCCGGTCGGCGGGGTGACCCACAAGATCGAGGCGGCGGCGAAGACCGGCTACGATCAGGTCATCATCCCGAAGGCGAACGAGCAGGACGTGATGATCGAGGACGAGTACGAGGACATGATCGAGATCGTCCCGGTCAGCCACATCAGCGAGGTGCTCGAGGTCGCCCTCGCCGGCGAGGGCGAGGCCGACGGCCTCGTGGATCGCTTGAAATCGATCACGGGCCAGGCGCTCGAACGCCAGGTCGGGCAGAACACCGGCAGCCCCAGCCCGCAATAGTGCCCCGGTGGGCGGTCTTCGCCGGCGTGGCCGCCCTCGTGCTGTTTCTCTTGCTCGCGCTCGCGCGTGCTTCACAGTCGACGGTCGACGACAGTGACAGCACCGCCTCGACGGTCGACACCGCATCTCACCGGCGCACCGACGCCACGCTGCACGATGGCTCGACGCATCCGGAGAGCAACGGCGGGACGGCGGAGCCGATCGAGGGAGCGTCGGTTCGGCCGGACGGAGCCGTGCGATCGGGGTCGCTCTCGGCGGGCGCGCTGCTCGCGAACGTCGCGCTCTCGCAGGGTCTGTTCGCGGTCGTCCTGCTCGCCGCCGCGTGGTACGCCGAGATCCCGCTCGCCGCGCTCGGGGTGTCCGCGGCTCCGCTGAGCACCGGCCTGGCAGCGCTCGGCGTCGGGATCGCCGTGGGGCTCGGGCTCTACCTCGTCAACGAGCTCGGCACGCTCGGCGCGAACGCCGCCGGGATCGAGACGCCAGACGCGCTCCGGGAGCTACTGACGCCGGACTCGCGGTCGGGGTGGATCGTCCTCCTCGTTCTCGTCCTCCCGACGATCGCGATCTTCGAGGAGCTGCTGTTCCGGGCGGCGCTGGTCGGCGCGCTGTCGGCTGGGTTCGGACTCTCGCCGTGGCTGCTCGCCGTCCTCTCCTCGATCGCGTTCGCGCTCGGCCACGGCGCGCAGGGCACGGTCGGCATGGTCGCGACTGGGGGGCTGGGGTTCGTGCTCGCTGGCGCGTTCGTGCTGACCGGGAGCCTGGTGGTAGTTGTCGTTGCACATTACCTCGTCAACGCCTTGGAGTTCGTCGTTCACGAGGGGCTCGGCATCGAAGTAGCGTAGACAGATTCCCTGTGATCGTCGAGAGAGTCGCAAATTCGAAACGGCTATTTGTTCCTTTCTCGATCAAATTTCATGCTCGAATCCGTCGGAGATCCCTCACTACCGACGAGGCTGCTCGGGCTACTGTTGTTCGGCGTCGCTGCTGCACTTTCGGCTCGTGGCCACCGACGGTTGCAAGGGCTAGACGCTAATGAGGGGTCTCACGTCAAGCGACGGCGAAAGTGGGTCGCTCTGACGTTGCTCCTGACTGTGGCTCTCTTCGGATATATTCGTTTGTTTGACGTTCCGTACGCTGTAGTCGGGATTTATCCTCGGTCCATGGCTGCGAACCCGTTGCTGCTTGTCCCCGACCTCTTCCTTGGCACATTCCTCGGATTCGGTCTCTACGTTATCGGTTCAGGGCTAGGAGTCATAGTAAGCAGACTTGGGGACGAACCAGACAGGACGCAGCTTCGAGCGTCGGTTCCTCGATCAAGTACCGGTTGGATAGAGCTGTTCGTCGTTTCCATACCAGCGATCGCGGTAGCAGAAGAACTACTCTTCCGTAGCACAATCGGTGCGTTGTACGCTGGATACGGTGTATCACCGTGGATTTTCGTCGTGCTGACCTCGGTGCTGTTCGGTTTCAATCATCTCTACGAAGGGGGTGCTGTTGCAGTGTCGAACGGGATCGTCGGAGGCATGCTGGGCGCGATTTTCGTTCTCACTGGGAACGTGATCGTTCCCATCGCTGCTCACTACGCCAACAGCGCGACGCTGTATCTCGCCATCTACCAACAGCCCGAAGAGCTGTTCGATGAGGTTCCCCCGAGCCTGCGATAGGCGATATCCGAATCTTCTCTATAACCCCTCAAGCGACCGCAACCGCTGTTCGACCTTCGGCGGGCGGCGCTCGGGGCGTCGCGCACGCGGTGATCGGGGATCACGAGCGGGACGGGGTTCGTATCGAGCGCGGCCCGGACGCGGTCGCGGTCGTCCTCGTCGTCGGCGTCAATGTCGGGCACGCGGCGCGCGAGGCGTTCGACGGTGACCTGGCTGCCGTAGGGGATCTCTCGGACGGCGTCGAGCACCGCGCGCTGGTCGGTGGGGACGGTCAGCGCGCACTCGACGTCGTCGAAGTCGTCCTCGACGCCCTCCAGATAGTCGAAGATCCGATCGAGGAGGGCGTGATCGGACGCTGCCTCGCTCGCGAGGCTGCCCGGAAAGGAGACCGAGACCACGCGCCCGCTCGCGATCCCGACCTGAACACAGCGATCGAGGTACGACGACTCGCGGGCGTAGATGCCGGCCTCCTCGGTCATGGCGGAGATAGGGGTGTGCTGGCCTTTAACATTCGGCCATCCGGCCCGCGCGACGCAAGCCTTATGTACAGAACAGTCCTTCGATGTACAACTATGAACGAGAGCGAGGGGGTCGCCCCCGCGATCGAGTCGATCCTCGCCGCCGCACGCGAGCGCGAGGGTGGGGACGAGCGAGTAGCCGTCGACGCACGAGCACTGCCCGCGGCGCTCTCGGCGGCCGAAGCCGACGGACGAGTACCGGTCATCGCGGAGGTCAAACCCACGAGCCCGACGACCGACGGCCGGCGCGACGCCGATCCGGTCGACCTCGCCGAAGCGATGGTCGAGGGCGGCGCGGCGGCGCTCTCGGTGCTGACCGAACCCGCACACTTCGGCGGGTCGCCCGACGCGCTCCGCGAAGTCCGAGCGGCCGTCGACGTCCCGGTACTCCGGAAGGACTTCGTGCTGGAGGAGGCGCAGCTCGATACCGTCGAAGCCGACGCCGTCCTCCTGATCGCGCGCTTTCTCGACGACCTCGACGGGATGATCGCGGCGGCGCGCGAGCGCGGATTTCAGGCGCTGGTCGAGGTCCACACCGTGGCGGAACTCGATCGCGCGCTCGCGGCCGGCGCGGAGCTCGTCGGCGTGAACAACCGTGATCTCGCGCAGCTCGACGTCGATCTCTCGACGTTCGAGCAGGTCGCATCCGAGGCCCCGGACGACGTGACGCTGATCGCCGAAAGCGGTATCGGGAGTCCCGAGGACGCGGGGCGGATGCGCGAGGCGGGCGCGAACGGACTCCTGATCGGGAGCGCGATCATGGATGGCGACGTCGCGGCGAACACGCGGCGGCTCACGGGGGTGGCGGCGTGAGCGACGCGAGCGGGGACGAGGCGGGCGGAGTCGACACAAGTGATCACGGTGTGAGCGGGAAGTTCGGCGACTACGGCGGTCAGTACGTCCCCGAGGCGCTGATGCCCGCGATCGAAGAGCTGACCGACGCCTACGAGCGGTACGTCCTCAGGAATGAAGAGGGATTCATGGACGAGTTCCGCGAGCGCCTCCGCGAGTTCGGCGGGCGGCCGACGCCGCTCCAGCATGCCGAGCGGCTGAGCGAGCGCTACGACACCGAGGTGTACCTCAAGCGCGAGGATCTCCTCCACGGCGGCGCACACAAGCTGAACAACGCGCTCGGCCAGGTCCTGCTCGCGAAGTACATGGACAAGGAGCGAATCGTGGCCGAGACCGGGGCCGGCCAGCACGGCACCGCGACCGCGATGGCCGCCGCCCACCTCGATATGCCCTGCGAGGTCTACATGGGCGAGACCGACATCAACCGCCAGCGCCCCAACGTGTTCCGAATGCGGCTGAACGGTGCGGACGTCACCCCGGTCACGGCGGGCCGGGGCACCCTGAAGGAGGCCATCAACGAGACGATGCGCGACTGGGCGACCACCGTCGAGAACACCCACTACGTGCTCGGGAGCGTCGTCGGTCCACATCCGTTCCCCGTGATGGTTCGGGACTTTCAGGCTGTGATCTCCGAAGAGGCCAGACGGCAGGTTCGTGAGCAGACCGGCGAACTCCCCGACAGCGTGCTCGCGTGTGCGGGCGGTGGCTCGAACACGATGGGTGCGTTCGCGGCGTTCCTCGACGACGAAGACGTGTCGCTTCATGCGGTCGAGGCGGGCGGCTCGTCGCTCGCGGTCGACGAAGAACGTGGCGTCGCACCCAACTCCGCATCGCTTTCGACAGGAAATGAAGGTGTGCTCCACGGCGCGCGCACCCGACTCCTCCAGGACGACGACGGCCAGATCCTCGAATCCCACTCGGTCTCGGCGGGGCTCGATTATGCAGGAGTTGGCCCCGAACTGGCGCATCTCGTGGAGTCCGGGCGCGTCCGGGCAGTCAACGTCGACGACGACGCCGCGCTCGCGGCGTTCCACCGACTCTCCAGCACGGAGGGAATCATCCCGGCGCTCGAAAGCGCCCACGCGCTCGCCTATCTCGAACGCGTGGCCGGGCCGTCGAGCCCGGCCACGGAGGGGTCGAGCGGGGAACCGCGAGACGAGGCCCACGACGACCTCGGCGACATAGTGATTGTGAACGTCTCCGGGCGGGGCGACAAGGACCTCGAAACGGTGATCGAGGAGACCGACCGACGCGAGATTCCGGAAGCGCCCGAAATGGACGTCTTCACGGAGGGACTCTGATGGACGCCATCGAGGCGGCCTTTGCGGACGGCCCGGCGTTCGTGCCGTACCTCGCGGCGGGCGATCCCGACTACGACGCCTCGCTCGAATACGTCGCAGCGCTCGCGCGCGGCGGGGCCGACGTGATCGAACTCGGCCTCCCCTTCTCCGAGCCCGTCGCCGAGGGCCCGACGATCCAGGCGGCCGTCAACCGCTCGCTCGACGCCGGGATGACCCCGGATCGCTTCTTCGCGTTCGTCGAAGAACTCGACGTGGACGTGCCGCTGGTCTGTATGACCTACTACAATCTGATCTACCGATACGGCGGCGAGGACGCAGAACGCCCCCGAGCGTTCGTCGAGCGCGCTGCCGCAGCGGGGATCGAGGGGTTCGTGGTGCCCGACCTGCCGGCGGAGGAGGCCGACCCGCTCCGGGAAGCGTGCGACGAGTTCGGCTGCGATCTCGTGTTCATCGTCGCGCCCACGACCCAAGGCGAGCGCCTCGATCGGATCATGGCGCGGGTCTCGGGCTACGTCTACGTCCAGGCACGCCTCGGCGTGACCGGCGCGAAGGCCGACGTCTCGACACAGACGGGCCAGAGCCTCGATCGGCTCGCGGAGTGGGGAGTTCCGAAGGCGGTCGGGTTCGGGATCTCGTCGGGCGAGCAGGCGGGCGAGGTGGTCGCAGCGGGCGCGGACGGCGTGATCGTCGGGAGCGCGCTCGTCGACATCGTGGCCGAGGGTCACGAGGCGGGCGACGACGCCGCGACCGTTGCCGAGCGACTCGAAACGAAAGCCCGCGAACTCAAAGAGGGGGCGGTCGCAGGCGCGCAACGCACGCCGCGACCGGAACGGACATAACCGCCGTGGCATCGAATACCAGTATGAACCCCGGCACGCAGGCACGACTCGATCGGATCGGTACGGATGGGCGGTACCTCACGGTCCCGATGGACCACGGCATCACGCTCGGAGCCGTCGACGGGCTGAAGCGAATCGAGGACACGATCGACGCGGTGACACGCGGCGGCGCGGACGCGGTCCTGACACAGAAGGGAATCGCGCCGCGGGTCCACCCGAACAAGAACGGTGCGGGCTACGTGATCCATCTGAACGGCTCGACCGCGACCGGCCCGGACACCAACGACAAGCGGCGGACGGGCACGGTCGAGGAGGCGATCCGGGCGGGCGCGGACGCGGTCTCCTTTCACATCAACGTCGGCAGCGATTCCGAACCCGAACAGATCGAGGATCTCGCACGACTGACCGAACGCGCGCGCGAGTTCGGCATCCCGGTGCTCGCGATGACGTACGCCCGCGGGCCAGGCGTCGACGAGGCCGATCCCGAACGCCTCGGCCACGCGGTCCGGCTGGGCGAAGAGTTGGGTGCCGACGTGGTGAAGACCGGCTACTCGGGCGACAGCGAGAGCTTCGAACACGTCGTCGAGTCGACCCGACTCCCGGTGGTGATCGCGGGCGGCGAGCCCGAGGGCGATCACGCGACGCTCGACGCCGTTCGGGGCGCGATGGACGCGGGCGCGGCCGGCGTCTCGATGGGGCGGACGATCTTCCAGCACGACGATCCCGAGGCGATCACCCGTGCGGTCGCGGGCGTCGTCCACGACGACCTCCCGGCCGACGACGCACTCGATCGTGCCGGGCTCGCGGTCGAGGCCTAAGCGGGGAGCACACGCCCCTGTCAGTGACGGTGCGGCGACTCGACGGAAATCGAATCAGTCCCCGAGAAATCGGTTCAGCTCGCTGAATTCGTCGGCGGAGAGAACGACTTCGGTAGCGAACGCATCGAACCGTTCGAAGTCGTCGTCGATCGTCACCACGGTGTTCACCCCTTCGACGATCGCTACCTGTGCGTAGTACCCGTCCCAGCCACCGACATTCGTTTCACTCGCCCGAGAAAATCCGTCCCGAACGATGTCTTCGGATAGCCCGTCGTGCCAGTGGATTCGCCTTGCGTCCATGAAGTTCCGGAGGAGTCGTGAGGCGTCCGCGTTCGAGCGCCCGTAGTACGTCGTCAGGACGGTGTGCGCACCCAACAGTGCGGGATACGGGACGACGGCATCGATCTCGCCGGCGATGGCAGCCCGGACGTAGGAGAGCGCAGCATCACGAACGGGGGCCTCCGTGTGTGCGAGGGCAATGACGCCGACATCGAACAGATATGGACCGCCAGCGTCACTCATCGCCGGTTTTCTCCGCGCCGCTCCGCACAGCAGCCCTGTGCTTCCGAGCAATCGGGTCGACTGCGTCGTCGAGCGGCGTCGTCTCCCCACGCTCCGATGCCGTTTCTCCGATGAGTTGTTCCATGCGGTCGATGATTTGCTCGGGGTCGTCTTCGGGCTCGACGATCGCTTTCCCGTCTTCCTCGCGGACGTCCACTTCCGTACCGGGGGTGATGCCGAGTCGCTCTCGCACCTCCTTCGGGAGGACGATCCGCCCTTTCGAATCCAGCGTCGCCATGTTCCCACTGAAGGTGGGAACAAAGATAACCGTTTCGTCCACACTGGTGGTTCTAGCCTTTGTTTCAAACGACCGAGCGCGTCGTCTACTGCTACGGGACGACTCAGAGCACGTCGCCGAGATCGTGGAGGCTGTCGAAGACGTAATGGGGGTCGTGATCGTCGCCGTCGCTGCGGTCGTCACGGTCACCCGTGACCGGGAACCACGCCGCCCGGAGGCCGGCGGCCCGCGCGCCCGCCACGTCGTGACGCAGCGAGTTCCCCACGTACAGCGTCCGCTCGGGCTCCGCGTCGAGGGCGGTCAATGCCTGGTCGAACGGCTCGGTGGCGGGCTTTGGAGGGGTCATTTCACCGGCGTAGACGTGGGTCTCGAAGGCGTCGTGGATGTCGAGCGCGTCGAGCTTTTGCTGCTGGGTCGCCCGCCCGCCGTTCGTGATCAGACCGACGCGGCCGTGCTCACGAGCGCGCTCCAGCGCCGCTTGCGCGCCGGGGCGAAAGGCGACGTCGGTGTGATCGGTCGCGTCGTCGTACGCCCGCGCGAGCACGCCCGGACTGTCGATCCCACCGTCGTGGCGCTCGCCCGCGACGCGGAAGGTCTTCGTCAGGAAGTCGATGTCGTCGTCGGCGTCCTCGACCCCGTCGGCGGCGGCCCAGAGCTGGGTCGGCTCACAGAACTGCTCGACGCCCGCGTCGTCGAACGCGGTCGCGAGGACGACGTCGGGGTTCTGGTTGTACGTCAGCAGCGTGCCGTCGAGATCGAAACAGATCGCCGAGATCGGGGGTGTCGTCACTGCCGGCCGTTGGCGAGCGGCGGCGATAAGCGTTCGGCCGCGGCGTCGGTCCGTGAGCCCGTCGGAAGCCCGCTGGTGGTTTCGCCACGTTCAAGCCGCCCCGCACCGAGCGCCACGCTATGACACGTTCCGTCTGGCTCAAGGCCGACGACGCGGTGGGCGACTGGGAGCAACGAAAGAAACGGATCACCGCGGGGCTCGAAGCCGGCGTCGACTGGGTTCTCGTCGACGAGGACGACGTCTCGCGGGTTCGGGATCTCGGACGGGTGTCGGTCGCGGCGTTCGAAACCGCCGGCCCGGACGTCATCGGCGACGCCGAGGACGGCCCGGACGCGAGCGTCGTGGGCAAGGACGGCGAGGGCGACGGCACCGCCGACCTCCCCCCGGATCACTCGGGCTCGGCGGACCTCTCCGCGCTCCGACGGGGCGACGCCGACACCGCCTACGTCCGGGTGTTCAATCAGGACTACGAGTCCTTCGCCGAGAGCGCGGCCGAGGCCGCCGATCACACCCTCGTGGTGAGCGAGGACTGGACCATCATCCCGCTCGAAAACCTGATCGCGCGGATCGGCGACGAGACCGAGCTCGTCGCGGGCGTCGAAACCGCCGAGGAGGCCCGCACCGCGTTCGAGACGCTCGAAACCGGGGCCGATGGCGTGCTCCTCGATTCGGACGACCCCGACGAGATCCGGCGCACCGTCGAGGTCAGGGAGGAGGCCGAGCGCGAGCAGCTCGACCTCCAGTGGGCGACGATCACCGCGATCGAGCGGGTCGGCTCCGCCGACCGGGTCTGCGTCGACACCGGCTCGCTGATGGAGAGCGACGAGGGGATGCTCGTGGGATCGATGAGTCGCGGGCTCTTCTTCGTTCACGCCGAGACCGCCGAGTCGCCGTACGTCGCCTCCAGACCGTTCAGGGTGAACGCCGGTGCAGTCCACGCCTACGTCCGGACGCCCGGCGGCGGGACGAAGTATCTCGCGGAGGTGGGCAGCGGCGACGAGGTTCAGGTGGTCGACACCGACGGCCGGGCGCGCGAGGCGGTCGTCGGGCGTGCGAAGATCGAGCGCCGGCCGATGTTCCGGATCGAGGCCGAAGTGGGAAATGACGCCGGGTCGGACGACGCCGACGGATCCAAGCCAGTCGACGAGGCCGAGTCGGGCGAGAGTGACGCCACACCCGACGGAGACCGGATCGAAACGTTGCTCCAGAACGCCGAGACCATCAAAGTCGCCACCCGCGACGGGCCGCGGGCGGTGACCGACCTCGAGCCGGGCGACGAGGTCCGGGTCCACTACGAGGAGACCGCCCGCCACTTCGGCGAGGCGGTCGACGAGCGGATCGTCGAGAAGTAGCTATTTCAGCCGGTCGCGAGAGTCCACAGTCGATGGACTCCGTCGCCCTCCGACTGTTCGGTGTCGTCCACCTCGATCGGCCCGGAAAGGTCACGACCGAGCTCCGGGAGTACGCGGGAGACGTCGACGCGCTGTTCATCGAATACCCCGAGGAAGATCCGAGCTGGACCACGTACGGTCGCTGCCTGCTGAAGGCCCCCGTCTTCTTCTTCGGGCTCGTCCTCAACAGCCTCCTGCAGATGCCGCTGTTCGTGCTCCTCAACCGGGGGATGAGCCCGCTGCTCAGCACCGAAATGAGCGCCGCACGTCGCCTGAGCGACGAACGCGACGTGGCGCTCTACCGTGTCGACGACCATCCGCTGTTCACCGCGGCCGACAGTCCGTGGACGTGGATCGTCGCGAACTGGGGGGTCGCCGCCGGGCTCGGTGTGCTCCGGCCGCGATCGGTGCTGACGACGGCCGCGTTGCTGCTCGCGGCGTGGCTGGTGGTCAGCCTCCCGGCTCGTTACGCTCCTTCCCTCGGCTCGCTCTTCGGTGCGGTGGTGCCGTGGTTCGCGGTCGGTGTTGGGTTCCGGTACGGGTTCCTCTCGCTCCCCGTCGTCGCCGCGTTCTTCCTCGCGTTCGTGGCGGTCGTCAAGCGAACGCTTTCCGAACGGAACCGACACATGCTGCGGCGAATCGAGGCGATCTCGTCCGAAAACGGCCACGAGCGAGTCTGTCTGATCACCGGCAAAGCCCACCTCAGTGGTCTCGTTCGCCTGGCAAGCGATACCGGGATCTCGATCACTCGATCCAGGGCGAGCAAGTGGCTCCGGCGCTCGGACGACGAACGCGCCGATCCCGAACCGTCGGCGGACGACGGCAGCGTGTTCGCCAACCCCGACCCGCGCGAACCGCTCGACCCTCGAACGCTTCCCGTCCGGACCGGTGCAGCGCTGATCGATCTCGTCGTCGTCGGCGTGCTCGCCCTGCCGATGGCGATCGTGGGCGGTGCCATCTCGGAAGTCCTCCTCGGGTCGATACCAGTGGGGTTGCTGGTCGGCGCGCTCTCGACCCCGGTGGTGTACGGGTTCGTCCTCGAGGCGGCGTTCGGCCGGACGATCGGCAAACGACTCCGCGGCCTGGTCGTCGTGGCCACCGACGGGTCGCGGTGCTCGGCGCGAAGCGCCGCGGTGCGCAACCTCCTCCGGATCGTCGATTTCCCGCCGTTCTACCTCGTCGGGTTCGTCGTCGCGGCGCTCACCCGACGCCAGCAACGACTCGGGGACCTGGCCGCCGGCACCGTCGTCACGAGGACCGACTCGTGACGGAGGGGGTCCGCGTTGAGCACCCTCCGTCACGTGATTTCTGTCCGGCGTCCGGAACAACGTTAAGACGGTGCGACCGAAAGAACGAGCCGTGGGACCAATGAACGAACGCATCGTCTTCGCGCGCGAACCCGCCGAGTTCCTCGAAGGAAAAGACTGCGACGTCGTTGAAACCTACGACTTCGGCGACGTCGGGAGCGCGGCGCTCGTCGAGTGCGAGACCGAACACGAGTCGGCCATCGCCGACGACGACCGCGTGCTCGCGATCGAGGCGAACTACGCGGTCGAGCCCCACATCGAGCCTGCACACGTGAGCGAGGAGCACGACAGGGTGGCCACGATCGAAGACGTTCGGCGACTCCACGACGTCCCCACAGACGACGCCACCGGCGACGACCTCACCGTGGTGGCGATGGATTCGGGTGTCGACCCCGACCATCCGGCCTTCGAGGGGAAGAGCATCGAGCAGGTCGACGTCACGGGGTCGGGCACGGGCGATGCGGTCGGTCACGGAACGGCCGTGCTGGGCCAGATCACGCGACTCGCGCCCGATGCGGACCTGATCGCGCTCCGGATCTTCGGCGCGGAGGGCCGGACGAAAAACAACGTCATCATGCGCGCCTACGAGTGGCTCCACGACAACACCGACGCCTACGACGTCGTGAACATGTCGTGGGGCTCGCAGGAGACCTCGCGCGCGATCAACCGCACCCACGACTCGCTCGTCGAGAAGGGCGTGCGGGACGTCGTCTCTGCGGGGAACTCCGGCGAGAAGTCGGGCAGCCCCGCGACCGCCGAGCGCGCGTTCTCGATCGCGGCCTGCACCGAAGAGGGGACGATCGCGGAGTTCTCCTCGTACAACCCCGAGCGCGACAACCCCGACGTGGCCGCCATCGGCAAGGACAACCGGCTCGCTCAGGCGTCGGGGACGACGATGGGGACCGATCTCGACGGGCCGTGGGTGAAGTCGTCGGGGACCTCCTTTTCGGCACCCGAGGTGGCTGGCATGGTGGCGAAGTATCTCGACGCTGGGGGATCGACGCCGCCGGAGACGATCATGCGCGAGTTCGAGGCGGCGGCGCGGGACATCCCGGACCAGCCGCGCGACGGAGCCGGTCTCGCCGACTACGCGGCCGCCGTGGGGAGCGATTCCGAGGAGGAGTGCTGACTGTGGACGCCACGGACGGAAACGGTGGGCCACACCCTGGGGCTCACCCGTCGAGCTCCCGGACCAGGACGAGCGCGTCCTCGCCGTCGGCGTAGTAGCCCGACGAGGTGCTTCGGTGGACGAACCCGAACCGGCGATACAGCGCGATCGCGGGTTCGTTGCTCTCGCGGACTTCGAGCCTGACCGAGCTCGCCCTTCGGTCGCGCACCACGTCGATCGCACGTCCGAGCAGGGTCGCGCCGACGCCCCGACCTCGGAACGCGGGGGCGACCGCGATGTCCTTGACGTGGCCGACCTGTCGGCCGCCGTTCGGCGTCACGTCGGCGAGCACATACCCAACTACCTCGTCGGTGTCGGCGACCAGAAAGCCGGGTTCGCCGAGGAACCGCTCGAACGCGCGGTACGGCCACGGCTGGGCGAAGGAGGCCTTCTCGATCCGGAACACGGCGAGGAGGTCGGCCCGGGCGGCCTCGCGGGTCCGCACGGGTCGGTCGGCCGTGGCCGTCGTGGTCACGCCACCGTGTACGACGCGCACCCATTTATACTGCCGGAGCGCCGTTCCGGGTGGCTGTCGGATACCGGTGGCGGCAGGTTACGGAAGCCGGACAGGCGACGACCGATCCGACGGTCGTCGCTCGCCGGCGGTCGATCGGGAGCGACCGGCCGACGCAGCGGTGCTCGACTGGGACGGGTGTGGCTGCGTCGTAAGAGATATACCGCCGACGGCCGCGGTAGCGGGCATGGGTCTGATGGACAGCCTTCTCGGGAGTCGTGAGCCGCGGCGCGGGGGCGGCGGCGAGTACGTCGAACTCGATGCCGAGGACGTCGAGGGCTCGGTCGGCGAGACGGCGACCACGGTACACATCGCCAGCATCGACAGCCAGCGCGACGTCATCGACATCAAGAACGCGATCTACGACGGCGACGTCGTGGTCGCCGACATCACCCGCGCCACCACCACCGACGAGACGATGGAGCGCATCGTCGGCGACCTCCAGGAGATCACGAGCGAGGTCGGCGGCGACATCGTCCAGAAGGCCGACGACCAGCTCATCATCACGCCCGGGTCGGTCGCCATCAGCCGCACGAAACTCGGTCACTGACGCCACCCCTCCTTCTTCGCCGGTCGGCGATCGCCGATCAGACGTTGTCGGGTGTATCGGCGTCGTCTTCGACGGTCCGTTTCATCGATTCCCGCCGGCTCTTGGCGTCGCGGCCGGTGGCTTCGAGCAGGAACTCGTTTTTCGCGTCGACCGCGTCGGCGGCCGCGTCGGCGTTGCCCCCGGCGATGACCTCCTCGGCCGGGCGCTCCTCGAAGTCCACAGCCAAGGTGTCCTTCTTGCTGCCGTAGGAAACCCTCCCCGCGACGATCCGCTCGAACACCGGGTTCTCGGGCTCTTCGACCACGTGGAGGTCGCTGCCGTTGTGCTCGGTTGTCGCCGTAATCTCCCCGAAGAACTCCTCGACGGTGCGTTCCATCTCGGGGATCCGGTCGTCGAGATGCTCGCCGCGTCGCATCTTGTACTCGCGCATGAACGGCCCGTTTGCGAGGGGCGGGGTTATCCCTTTCGCGTCTCGCGTCCGAGATAGCCCGCCCGGCACTCGGGGCAGATGTCGCCCGCCCGGAGCGGCGAGTCGGCGACCGCGGCGGTGAACCCACACGCCGAGCACGCGAACGTCTCGCCCGATCGCCCCTCCCCGGCCGCACCGTTCGTCCCCTCGACATCGGCCATCGGTTCGTCGGTCGTCGCCGCCCACCCGTCCGACAGCGGTTTCGGCTCCGACGCCGCGCTCGTGGCGTGCGACCCGCCGTCGATGGGGGTGAGCGACCCCGTCGACGTCCCGCCGGATCGAGTCGCGTTCGTGGTCTCGTGGTCGGGGTCGGCGGGCCACTCGCCCGGCGCACGGCCGCGCGCGCCGTCGGCGTCCTCGTCGACGGTCGCGACTTCCCCCTCGTCCCGCGCGGCGTCGGGGCGGCCGCGTGGTTCGTCGTCCACCTGGTCGTGTTCGGTCTCCGCAGTCCCCGTGGCGGTCTCGGTGGCGGACGCGGCGTCGTCGAGCGAGTCGACGTTCATCGGATCGCCGCTTTCCTCGGCGTCGCGTTCGCTCGCGTCGTCGAGCGCGCCGCCCTCGATCGTGATCGTGCCGGTGCCGTCGGTCGCCACGTTCTCTTCGGCGGTCGCCGCGACCACCCGGCCATCCCCGTCGCGGACCACGCCCGCCTCGGGTTCGAGCGCCGTGACCTCGGTGTTTTCGGTTACCGTGCGCTCGTGGCCGCAGCGACGGCACGTCCGAACCTGCCGCGCCGTCCGGACGACCTCCTCCCCTCGTTCGTCGCGCTCGCGCTCGACGCCGGCGTCGCCGTAGTCGTGCCCGAGCACCGAACAGCGAATCCCCATTGACACGCCATTGTGACCCTGTTCGGCATAAAGACTCCCCTTCGGGGGGCGTCGGGAGCGGGCGACGGTCGGCCGAGCGGGACGGTGTGAGCGGGGCGGCGCGAGGAGGACGGTTTCACCCCATCGAGGGGACAAGAGTAAGGTGAGCCCGGTCGAACGCCCACTCCATGAGGGCAAAGCGGGAGTTCCGGGACCGCGCCGACACGGAGGTGGCCGTCCTCGACGCGCTGGTCGACCGTCAGGACGGCATGACCGTGTTCGAACTCCGCTCGCACGTCGCGGTCGGCATCGACGACCTGGAGGACGCACTCGCCGCGCTCAAGGCCGACGGCCTGATCGAAGCCGACGACGACGGCGAGCGCACGCTGATCAAACCCGACGAGCGGGTGGTGCCCGAACCAGGCGCGCAGGACACCGAGGAGTCCTTTTTCGACCAGGTCCGCGACCGGCTCGGTCTATAGTACGACTTATCCCCACGTGGGGCGCAGAACCCGGCAATGACGCTCGTCGAAGCCGTCCACGAATCCCACGGCGCGACGTTCGAAGAGCGCGGCGGCGTCCGGGTCGCCGCCGAGTACGGCCGGCCCGATCGGGCGGCCCGCGCCGTCCGGAACGTGGTCGGCACGATCGAGATGGGCTACGGCGTGCTCACCGTCACCGGCGACGACCGGGTCGAGTTCGTGGACAACGCCGTCTCGAACCGTGTTCCTCACGAGGACGGCGCGGGCTGTTATGCACTCCTGTGTGATCCCCAGGGACGGATCGAGACCGATCTCTACGTCTACAACGCCGGCGAGCGCCTTCTCCTCTTCACCCCGCCCGAGCGCGCCGCCCCCGTCGCCGACGACTGGAGCGAGAAGACGTTCATCCAGGACGTCGAAATCGAGGTCGCCACCGAGGCGTTCGGCGTGTTCGGCGTCCACGGCGCAAAGGCGACCGAGAAGATCGCGAGCGTGCTGAACGGTGCGAGCACGCCCGAAGCACACCTCGGGTTCGTGCGCGGGACGATGGGCGACGACGGCGTGACGGTGATCCGGGGCGACGGCCTCGCTGGCGAGGAGGGGTACGAGGTGATCTGTGCAACCGATCGCGCCGAATCGGTGTTCGATACCCTCATCAACAACGGGCTGAACGCCGCACCGTTCGGCTATCGGACGTGGGACGCGCTCACGCTCGAAGCCGGGACGCCGCTCTATCACACCGAACTCGAAGGACGGATCCCGAACGTGCTCGGGCTCCGGAACGCGCTCGACTTCGAGAAGGGGTGTTACGTCGGCCAGGAAGTCGTCAGCCGCGTCGAGAACCGCGGCCAGCCGAGTCGTCGCCTCGTGGGGCTCCAGTGTGAGACGCTTCCCGAACCCGGCGCGACGGTGCTCGCCGGGGCTGAGGAGATCGGCGAAGTGACCCGCGCGGCCGAGAGCCCGATGCTCGAAGCACCGATCGCGCTCGCACTCGTTGAATTCGACGCCGCAGTCGACGACCTCGCGATCGACAATGAAGGCGAGGAGCACGCCGCGACCAAGGAAGCGCTGCCGTTCGTCGACGGGAGCGATCGGTCGGCGCGACTGCCCGACTACGGCGAGACCTGAGCGATCGGTGTAAACTGGCGGTGGGTTTATCCGCGCGGGGTCACGGATGGAGGTATGGCGAGCCTCAGGGATCTCGGTCTCTCGGAGTACGAGGCGCGGGTCTACCGGGCGCTGCTCGACACCGGGCCGACGACCGCGAAGGAGCTCTCGCGCGCGAGCGAGGTCCCGATGGGACGGATCTACGACGTCCTCGCGAGCATCGAGACTCACGGATTGGTGCGCGCCCAGACCGCGAGCCGGCCGAAGAAGTACGTCGCGGTCGAGCCCGACACCGCGCTCTCACGGCTGCTGGAGGACCGCCGGCGCGAACTCGACGCCAAAGCCGATCAGTACGAGGAGATCGTCGACGATCTGATCGGCGAGCTCGACGCGACCGACGGGTCGAACGAGACGTTCTGGACGGCGGCGGTCGGGCCGGCCGACACCGCCGATCTCCTCGTCGAGCGGCTCGCGACCGCCGACGAGAGCGTGGTCATGGTGGCTTCGGCGCTCTCCCGGCAGTTCGACGTCGATTCGGTCGGTGATCGGGTCACCGCGGAACTCGATGCGGCGGTCGAGCGCGGCGTCGAGGTCTCGCTGCTGATGCGTCCGGATCTCGTGTCGGCGCTGCCCGAGACGGTCGGCGAGCGCTACCTCGACCGGCTCGCGCCGAACGAGCGCTTCGCCACCCGGACCAGCGACGCGGTCGAGCGCACGTTCACGGTGATCGACGGGGTCGAGACCTGCATCGAGGTGCCCCACCCGCTCGACAGTTCGAAGTCGTTCGCGATGATCGACTTCCAGGACCCGGCGTTCGCGACGGAAATCTTAGAGGAGTTTACGCCACGGTGGGAGCGAGCCGAGCCGCTCGCGCTCGGTGAGGGATAGGGGGAGCGGGGCGGATCAGCGGTCAGTCGTCGGCGGGGACGTCCGCACCGTCGAGTTCCTCGCGGAGCGTGCGCACCTCGGCGACCCGCTCGGCGTGGGCGTTGTGCTGGTGGATCGACTCGTCGTTGGACTGTTTCATCGTCACGACCGCGTCGTCGGGGAGGTCGGGGAACTCCCGGACCACGCCCTCGGCCATGTCGCGGACGCAGTCCTCGACGAACTTCGCGTTGGCGTGGGCGTGCTCGGTCATGTAGTCCTCGTCGGGGCGCTTCGCGAGATTGTAGATCCGGGCGCTCATCGACTCGCGCGCCACGTCGATCAGCTCGTCGAGGTCGGCTTCGGGCGCGCCGTCGCTCTCGATCCGGAGCGTCGCGTGGCCGCGCTGGGAGTGGCCCGCCTGGGGGACGCGATCGAGGAACTCTTCCGTCGTTTCGTCGTCGACGCCGAGATCCGCGAGGGTCTCGCGGGCGCGCGAGTCCGACATCCCCTGCGAGCACGGACAGACCGTCATCCCCGTCACGCGGGTCCCGATCTCCTCGGTGGTGCCCTCGTCGGTCGCACAGGCTCCGGCGATGATGGTCGCGGTGCCCTGAGTCGGCCGGTCGCTTGCGGGGGTGCGCTCGCGCGTGACGAGTTCGGCCTCCATCTCGACGGTCGCCTCCGTAGTATAGGCGTGCTTTTCGAGCAGGCGCTCGGCGGCGTCGCCGCAGACGTCCTCGACCCGGTAGGCCGGCTCCGCGACCGCCGCCTCCAGCGTCTCGTCGATGACCTCCATGTTCCGGCTCATGTCCGCGCCCTTGCGCCACGAGGGGAGGTCGACGAACACCTCGAACTCCGCCATCAGGACGATCGGGCGGTCGTCGGGGCGATCGAGTTCGACGAGCTTCTCGACCCCGGTGACGCCGACCCGGTTGAGGCCGACAGTGACGTCGGGCTGGGCGGCCTGGACGTCCGGCAGCTGCTGGCTCATTGGATCGGTGTTGGTGGTGGCGCTGGTTACGTTTTGCGAAAGCCGCAAACCGTTTCGCGCTTTCGCAACCATCGGTCGGTCGATTGGCGGCGTGGACGGGTGCGGTCAGTCGAGCTTGTCGAGCGCGCTGAAGAATTCGAGCGGCGGGCCGGCGATCCGCAGCGGTGCCGGGGCGCGGTCGACGGTGATCTCCGCCGGGAGGTCGACCGTCTCGCGGGTCCGGCCGTCGCCCACGACGACCGCTTCGGGCGCGTTCGTCACCCGGACGACGACCTCGTTGGCGTCGACGACCAGCGGCGGCATCGTCTCGTCCGCACACATCGCGGTGACGACAAGCGCGTCGACGTCGGGATGGACCAGTGGGCCGCCCTCGCTCAGATTGTAGGCGGTCGAGCCGGTCGGGGTGGCGACGAGCACGCCGTCGGCGCGGCTGTCGAAGTACGGCGATCCGTCGATCTCGACCACGACGTCGGCCCCGCGACCGGGGCCGCGCTGACCCTGGACCACGATCTCGTTGAGCGCGGGCGGCAGCGTCTCGCCGTCGTTGGTCGCGCGGAGCCGCGGGACGGTGTGGGTGCGGGGCTGACCCTCGACTTCGGTGCGTTCGACCTCGCGCTCGACCGTCGCCACCGCTTCCCCCGGCGGGGTGGCGTTCAGGAACCCGACCTCGCCGAGATTCACCCCCATAATGGGAGTCTCGCCAGCGCCACGCGCGGCGAAGAGGAACGTGCCGTCGCCGCCGATCGAGACCACGAGATCGCATTCGCTCATCCGGTCGACTGCGTGCCCCGCGCAGTCGAGCGCGTCGGCGGTCGCCTCGTCGAGCCGGACCTCGACGCCCTCGTCGCTGAGACGCTCGCGAACGTCGCCAGCGAGTGCGGCCGCGCGCTCGTTGCCTCGCCGAGCGACGATCCCGACGTTCATCACCCCTCGTTCAGCCCCCGCCGGGCAAAAAGCGCGTGGTCCGGCGTGCCGTGCGGTGGCGGCGCGGCTGCGGAGGCGGGTTGGTTGCGGTGGCGGTGCGGGCCTGGCGTCTCGGCGAACGAAGTGAGCCGAGGCTCAGGAGAGCTTGCTCTCCTGGCGGATGAAGGGCGAAGCGCGCGAACGGGGAGCGAAGCGACCCGTGAGTAGCGAACGAAGTGAGCGCGCGCCGAGGGCTTCGGCGGTTGCGGCTGCGGGGGCGGTCCTCGGTGGATCGAGGGCGAGCGAACGGAGTGAGCGAGGGCTCGGGCAGTGCTGTGTGGTTGCGGAGCGGTGCGGAGAGGGGTAGTTGTTGTACCGCGAGCGACCGGAGGGAGCGAGCGGGTGTTTTTCATGAACGTTTTTGCGAGGAGTGGTGCGCGAGCGAAGCGAGCGCACCCGACGAAGTAAAAACGTTCAGCGGACGACCGTCACGGGCACCGGCGAGCGCCGGACGGTGGTCTCGGCGACGCTGCCGAGCAGGATGCGTGAGACACCTTCGCGGCCGTGACTCCCCATCACGATCGCGTCGATCGGGTGCTCGTCGGCGAACTCCACGATCGTCTGAGCGGGCCGGCCGACCACGATCTCGCTGTCGAACCCATGACTACCGAGACGGTCGGCGGCGGCGTCGAACAGCTCCTCGGCCCGGCGTTCGGCGGTCTCGTACCACTCCTCGGCGTAGCCGACATCGCCGACCTGACCGCCCGCGCCCGCCCCGACCGGATTGATGACGTACAGCAGCGTGAAGCGTGCGTCGGGGTGTTCTGCGGCGGCGTGATCCAGCGCGTTCCACGCTCCGTCCGAGCCGTCGATCGGCACCAGCACGCGTTTCGCCATGTGAAAAGGTACCATACCCGCCGAGTTAAATCCACGGCTTGTTCGCACCGGACGGTATCGGCTGCCGCGGATCGCGCCCCGAACGTCGGGGTTTTGTCCGCTCGGGACCGACGAGGAGCTATGCTCCTGATCCGTGGGCGGGCCGGCGGAACCGATCTGACCGGCACGCTCTACGAGCGCGGCGAGGACGCCCCCTCCTTCAGCGGCGCGCCCGACGAGGACGCCCCCTACGTCTGGGTCTGTGACTCCTTCTACGAGGTCGAATCCGGTGGGCAGCGCCAGCGCGTCGGCGGCGAAACGGTGAACGTCGCCTTCGAATCGCCGGTGGCCCACGGGTTCGAGACGCGCGAGCGCGCGGTCACCGGGGCGCGTGAGCATCTCCGGACCCAGTTCGCCCGGATCGGTGTCGCCGAGGCCGACGTCGAGGTCGAGATCGTCGAGCGCGAACCGGACGTTCACGGCGGATCGGTTCCGTAGCCAGGCGACATCGACACCGGGGCTTCCGGACGAACCGGCGCTCGAAAGCCGATCGCCTATCCGGCTCCGGGCGCTGTGGATCGCATGGTCAGAACGAGTACCCTGGTAATCGCGGTCGGCATCGTCATGCTGTTTCTCCCCGAACCGATCACGTCGATTCTCGGCCTCGTCGTGATCGCGATCGGCGTCGGCCTCCGACTGTTCGGCTGACCGGAGGCGAAATCGACCGCCAGCCGGAACGGCGAGACGGCGAAACGCCCGCGCGACGAGTGCGAAGGATAGTTACCCACCGCCGGTGAGGGCCAGGTATGCGAGCGGCGCTCGTCGTGCTCGACGGCTGGGGGATCGGGGACCACGATCGGCTCGACGCGGTCCGGGCGGCCGACACGCCCACGATGGATCGCCTCGCCGACGAGGGAGCGACGGGCACCCTCGACACCTCCGGACGGGCGGTCGGCCTCCCCGCCGGCCAGATGGGCAACAGCGAGGTCGGCCACCTCACCATCGGCGCAGGGAGGGTGATCGACCAGCAGTACACCCGGATCACGCGGGCGATCGAGGCGGGCGAGCTCCCGAAAAACGCCGCCATCGAGTCGGCGTTCGCCCACGCCGCAACGAACGGCGGTCGGATCCACTTCATGGGCCTGGTGAGCGACGGCGGCGTGCACTCCGACCAGCGTCACCTCCACGCGCTGATCGAGGCCGCCGCCGAGTACGGCGTGGAGGCGGTCACGCACGCCTTTGCTGACGGCCGAGATACGCCACCGAGGAGCGGCGCGGGCTACCTCGCCGATCTCGAGGACACGATCGACGAGCACGGTACCGGCGACATCGCCACCGTCACCGGGCGGTACTACGCGATGGACAGGGACGAAAACTGGGACCGGACTAAGCGGGCATACGACGCCATCGTCGACCGCGACGCCGATCACACGACCGAGACGGCGGTCGCGGCAGTCGAAGCGTCGTACGACCGCGGCGAGACCGACGAGTTCGTCGAGCCGACGCTGGTCGAGGGCGGGGCGCAAAGCGCCTCTGGAACGAGCTCGGGGAGCGAGCGGCGGAGCCGTGAGCAGGGCGGGCCGGCGCTCGCCGACGGCGATTCGGTCGTCTGGTTCAACTTCCGGGCGGACCGCGCGCGCCAGCTGGTCCGGATGCTTACTGCCACGCAGCCCGACTGGGGGTTCGATCTCGATCAGCCCGCGATCCACCTGGTGACGATGACCGAGTACGACGAGACGTTCGACTTTCCCGTGGCGTTCGAACCCCACGAGCCCGAGGACAGCCTCGGCGAGACGCTCGCCGCCAATGGGCTGACCCAGCTCCGCATCGCCGAATCCGAGAAGTACCCCCACGTCACCTACTTCCTGAACGGCGGACGCGAAGTCGAGTTCGACGGCGAGATCCGGGAGATCGTCGACAGCCCGGACGTGCCGACCTACGACCACCAGCCGGAGATGAGCGCCGAAGCGGTGACCGACACGGCCATCGAGACCATCGAATCCGAGGATCCCGACGTGATGGTACTCAACTACGCGAACCCCGATATGGTGGGTCACACCGGCGACTTCGACGCGGCGGTCGCCGCGGTCGAAGCCGTCGACACCCAGCTCGATCGGCTGGTCACGGCCTGCCACTGGGCGGGAGCGCACGTGCTCGTAACCGCCGATCACGGTAACGCCGACGACATGGGCACGCCAGGCGACCCCGACACGGCGCACACGCTGAACCCCGTACCGCTGATCTACCTCACGCCCGACGACGCATCGTCGGAAGACCGACGTGTGCGCCCCGACGGTGAGCTCGCCGACGTCGCGCCGACGCTCCTTTCGCTGCTCGGCATCGAGATACCTGCGGCGATGACCGGCGAGACGCTGCTCGTGGACGGGTAGACCGCGCGGCTCGGGATTCGTTCCCCGACTCACGACGGCTGCATCTCGTTCCCTCTCACCGCCGGGGTCAGCGCTTGTAGTCCTCGATCATCCCGCCCTGGAGCACGATCTCGACCTGCCGCGGGCTCAGCGTGTGTTCGGCCGTGAACGTGGTGTCCCGCGTGGCGTTGCGCACGGTGACGGCGGAGCCGCTCTGCAGCTCCGCACGGACGTCAGGAAGTTCGAGGCTGTCGCCCTGCTCGATGGCGTCGTAGTCGTCCCGATCCGTGAACTCGAGCGGCACGATCCCGAAGTTCACGAGGTTCTGCCAGTGGATGCGGGCATAGCTCACGGCCAGCGCGGCCCGCATTCCGAGGTGGTAGGGGGCGAGGGCGGCGTGCTCGCGCGAACTTCCCTGGCCGTAGTTCGACCCACCGACGGCCAACCACGGCGCGCCCTGCGCTTCGGCGCGCTCGTGAAAGCCCTGCTCGACCTGATCGAACACCCACTCGCTGATCTTCGGGATGTTCGAGCGGTAGGGAAGGACATCCGATCCGGCGGGCATGATCTCGTCGGTCGAGATGTCGTCGCCGACTTTCATGAGTACGGGACCGGCGAGCGAGTCGGGAACCGCCTCGAACTCGGGCAAGGATTTCACGTTCGGCCCCTTTTCGAGTTCGCCACCGGGCTCCTCGGGCGGCGGGCTCAGCGCCGCCTCGTCCACGATGACTTCCTCGGGTTCGGACCACTCGGGATAGGCCATGTCGTGGGTGTCTTCGAGCGTGCGCGGGTCCGTGATCTCGCCGGCGAGCGCGCTCGCGGTCGCGGTCTCCGGGCTACAGAGGAACACGCTGTCCTCGCGGGTGCCGGTGCGCCCGGGGAAGTTTCTCGGCACCGTGCGCAGGCTGTTCCTACCGGTGGCGGGTGCCTGGCCCATCCCGATGCAGCCGTTGCAGCCGGCCTGGTGAACGCGCGCGCCGCTCGCGTACAGATCCCCCAGATGGCCCATCTCGGTCAGGTTCTGGAGCAGCTGCCGGGAGGTGGGATTCACGTCGAAGCTCACCGCGGGCGGGACTCGCTCGCCTTCGACCATCATCGCCGGCACCGCGAAATCCCGAAGTCCGGGGTTCGCGCTGGAGCCGATGTAGGCCTGATAGAGGTCCTCGCTAGCCACCTCGGTCACCGGGACGACGTTCCCCGGGCTGGAGGGTTTGGCGATCAACGGCTCGATTTCGTCGAGCGCGATGGTCTCGGTGACGTGGTACTCGGCGTCGGCGGCGGCGCGCAGTTCCCGGAACTCGTCCTCGCGACCCTGCTGGGCGAGGAACCGCTTCACGGCGTCGTCGGCGGGGAACACAGTCGAAGTGGCCCCGAGTTCGGTCCCCATGTTGGCGATCACGTGGCGGTCCATCGCGGTCAGGGTCTCCAAGCCGGGGCCGTGATACTCGATCACGCGACCGACGCCGCCGTCGACGTCGTGGCGACGCAGCATCTCGAGGATCACGTCCTTCGCGCTGCACCAGTCGGGGAGTTCTCCTGTGAGTTCGACGCCCCACACCTCGGGCATCGCCACGTGGTAGGGTTCGCCGGCCATCGCCATCGCGATATCCAGTCCCCCGGAACCGATCGCCAGCATCCCCATCGCGCCCGCAGCCGGCGTGTGCGAGTCCGAGCCGAGCAGCGTCTTGCCGGGGACGCCGAAGCGCTGCTGGTGGACGGGATGGGAGACGCCGTTGCCGGCGGCGGAGTACCAGACGCCCCACTTCTCGCAGGCGCTCTCCAGGAAGAGGTGGTCGTCGGGGTTCTTGTTGTCCTCCTGGATCAGGTTGTGATCCACGTACTGGGCCGAGAGCTCGCTCTCGATGTGCTCGACGTCCATGGCTTCGAGTTCGAGCATCACCATCGTGCCGGTGGCGTCCTGTGTCAGCGTCTGGTCGATCTCGAGGGCGATCTCCTCGCCTGGTTTCATCTCCCCTTCGACGAGATGGTCGTCGATGAGTTGCTCCGCGACGGTTCCGGACATTGGTCGGCGCTACGCGGAGGACGGTCTTTGCTCTTGTGCTGATATCCCTCGCGTCGGGAAACCGTATTACCGCTGCCGGCCGTAGCGCGAGTGATGGCTCTCGACGGCTACTTCGAGGGGTTCACCCGACGTGACTGGCAGACGATCGACGAGGGGCAGGTCGAACTCGCCGTGGTCGGCCTCGGTGGGTTCGCCCGCGAGCGCGCGCTGCCCGCGATCCGCGACGCGGCGTTCTGCGAGGCCACCGTCCTCGTGAGCAGTTCGCCCGAGAAAGCGGGGGGCCTCGCCGAGACGTTCGGCGTCGAGCGAGTGCTCGGCTACGAGGCGTTCCGCGACGGGGAGGCCAGTGAAGAATACGACGCGGTCTACGTCGCCACCCCGCCGGCGTTCCACGAGGAGTACGCGACGGCGGCCGCCGATCGCGGCAAACACGTCCTCTGTGAGAAGCCACTCGCTGCAGACCATGCAGCGGCCGAGCGGATGGTCGACGCCTGCGCCGAGGCCAGCGTGGTGTGCATGACTGCCTACCGGCTCCGGACCGAACCCGCGGTCAGACGGATGCGCGAGCTGATCGCCGACGGTGCGATCGGCGACCCGGTTCAGGTCCACGGCGGCTTCTCCACGAGGCTGCTCGACGAGATGAGTCCCGATACGTGGCGGCTCGATCCCGACGTCGCGGGCGGCGGCGCGCTGATGGATCTCGGGGTGTACCCGCTCAACACCACCCGCTTCCTGCTCGACGCCGATCCCGTTGGGGTGGTGGCCGAGACCCACTCCGGGGAAGCGCCGTTCGACCGCGTGGACGAGCACGTCGCCCTCCAACTCTCCTTCCCGGGTGGCGTGACTGCCTCGTGCACGGCGAGCTTCGACGCCCACCCCGACAGCCGCCTCCAGGTGCTCGGCACCGACGGCCAGGTGCTCATCACCGACCCCTTCGGCGGCGACGTCTCCCAGGAGATCGTGGTCGAGCGCGGCGACACCCACACCCGCTACGCCGGCCCCTCGGTCGACGAGGTCCGCGAGGAGTTCGATTACTTCGCGCACTGCGTGCTCACCGGCGAGGACTGTGAGACCGACGGCGAGGACGGGCTGGCCGACCTCCGAATCATCGAAGCGGCCTACGAGTCCGCCGAAACCGGTGAGCGCGTCGAGCTGTCGCCGTCGTCGTAGCCGCAGGAATCGTGACGGGAACGGCGTCAGCCGGTGCGAAACGAGTAGTCGAGCGCCGGGGCCGAATGGGTGAGCGATCCCAACGAGATCACGTCGACGCCGGTGGCGGCGTGTTCGGGAACGGTGTCGAGCGTGATCCCGCCGCTGGTCTCCACGAGCACACCCGCGGGCAGCGCCTCGACACCCTCTGCGACCGCTTCGGGCGCGAGGTTGTCGAACAGCACGATGTCCGCACCGGCCTCGGCGGCCCGCCGGCCGTCCGCAGGACGCTCGACCTCGACTTCGATCTTCGTGGCGAAGGAGGCGCGCTCGCGGAAGTGCGACACGGCGTCTTCGAGGCCCATCTCGGCGATATGGTTGTCCTTCACCATCACCATGTGTGAGAGATCGAGCCGGTGGGTGTCGCCGCCACCCGCCACGATCGCGCGCTTTTCGACGCCGCGGAGGCCTGGCGTGGTCTTGCGCGTCCCCGCGATCCGCACCGCGTCGCTCACCTCGCGGGCGGCGTCCACGGCTTTTCTCGTACGTGTGGCGATCCCGGAGGCGTGGCCCGCGACGTTGACCGCGACGCGCTCGCCACGGAGCACCGCGCGTGCCGCACCGTCGACGGTCAGAACCGTGTCGCCCGACTCGACCCGCTCACCCGGATCGACGCGCGTCTCGACCCCGACTCCGAGATGGTCGAACACCGCGACGGCGGCCTCCAGTCCGGCCGCGACGCCCGACTCCTTCGCGACCAATCGTCCCGTCGTGTCGCCTGGCACGTCGTTGGTCACGTCGTGGTGGCCGAGGTCCTCGCGGAGCCACCGCTCGACCTGGCTACGGTCGACCGGCATGGGCCTCGTTCTCCTCGCCGGCATCGGTCGTCTCGGCGCTCTCGTCGACGAGGTGGTGACAGCCGCGCGACTCGGCGTTCTCGCTCGCGGCCCGAACGATCAGCAGTCCTGTCACGGTCGCGGCCCGGAGTTCGTAGAGCTCGCGCGAGGTGCGCGTCCGGACGTAGGCGTCGACCTCGCCCTTTAGCCGCCGGATCGCCGCGCGTGCTCGACGGAGACCGTCAGGGGTGCGGGCGAGGCCGACGTACTCCTCCGTCGTCCGTCGCAGTCGGCCGAACTTCTCTTCGGCGAACGCCTCGGGAAGCGCGGGGTCGCTGTCGCGGAGGTCGGGGGCCTCGACCACCGTGGGGTCGGCCCCGTCCGCAGCGGCGGCCTGGCCCGCGCGCAAACCCCACACCAGACCCTCCAACAGACTCGTCGAGGCGAGCCGATTCGCGCCGTGAACCCCCGTTCGAGAACACTCCCCGACCGCGAACAACCGATCGAGACTCGCCCGGCCACGCGAGTCGACGTCGATCCCGCCGCAGACGAAGTGCTCGGCGGGCGACACCGGAACCCCCGTTTCGACGTCGATTCCGCGTTCTTCACACTTCGCGGCGAGGTCCGGGAACTCCGCCTCGAAGTCGAGCGGCGAGACGTCGAGCACCACGTCGCCGGTTCGGTCGCGCTCTGCCGCCACGGTGCGCGCGACCACGTCCCGTGGCGCGAGTTCGGCGTCCGGATGGTACTCGGGCATGAACCGCTCATTATCGCCGTTGCGGAGCAGCGCCCCCTCCCCACGGACGGCCTCGCTCAGCAGGAACGGTTCGTCCCCTGCGTACGCCGTCGGATGGAACTGGACGTACTCCATGTCCGTGACGTCGGCTCCGGCGAGCGCCGCCATCGCGATCCCGTCGCCGGTCGCGCCTGTGGGGTTGGTCGAGCGGTCGTAGAGCGCGCCGATCCCGCCCGTGGCGAGCACGGTCGCGCCCGCGTAGACGGGTTCCACAGTTCCAACGGACTGGACCATCGCGCCGTGAACTCGCCCTTCGCGGGTGAGGAGTTCGAGCGCCGCGGTGTCCTCGCGGATCGCCACGTTGGGATGGTCGTCGAGATGCGAGAGGAACGGGCCGAGGACGTGGCGGCCGGTGCTCGCGTTCACGTGGAGGATCCGGCGCTCGCCGTGGGCGGCCTCGCGGCCGTACGCGAACTCCCCATCCCCGTTCTCGTCGGTGTCGAACGGCACATC
The DNA here is from genome assembly GCF_000334895.1 of Halococcus agarilyticus. Classification (NCBI taxonomy): domain Archaea; kingdom Methanobacteriati; phylum Methanobacteriota; class Halobacteria; order Halobacteriales; family Halococcaceae; genus Halococcus; species Halococcus agarilyticus. The sequence goes on from NZ_BAFM01000013.1 coordinate 78,179, forward strand.
GAGCGTCTCCACGAGCACGTCCTCGACGGCGTCGTTCGCGTTCTCGACCAGCACATCGACCGCGTCGGGGTCGGCTGCGCCGTCGCTCGCGGTGAGGATGTCCTGCTTGAACGCTTCAGGGTGCTCGCGCGAGACCGCGACCCCACCCTGGGCCCACCAGCTCGTCGCGTCCGCCGGCCGTTCGGCCTTCGTCACGAGCAACACGTCCTGACCGGCTCGCGCGGCCGCGAGCGCCGCCGCACAGCCCGCGACGCCGCTGCCGACCACCAGCGTCTCGACCGTCGTTGTGTCGGTCTCGTCCGCCGTCTCGCCGCCGTTCGCTCCGGTTCCAGGCACGGTCAGATCTCCAACATTCGGTCGAGCGCCACGCCGGCGAGCTCCTTTTCCTCGGGCGCGACCTCGATCACGTTGCGCTCGCGGCCCTCGACCAGCTCTTCGAGCACCCACGTCAGGTAGTTGGGATCGATCTGGCGCATCGCGTTGCAGTCCATGCACGCGTCGCCACAGAGCGGGAGGATCTCGACTGCGGGATGCCACCGCGCGAGGTGGTTCGCGAGGTGGATCTCGGTTCCAATGGCCCACGTCTCGCCCGGCTCGGCCTCGGCCACCGTGTCGGTGATCGTGCTGGTCGACCCCACCACGTCGGCGGCCTCGACGACCTCGCGGCGGCACTCGGGATGGACGACCACGTTCGCGTCGGGGTGGTCTTCTCGAACTTGCTCGACGTGGCTCTCGCGGAAACGCTCGTGGACCTGGCAGTACCCCTCCCAGAGCACGATGTCGGCCGCCGCGACCTCGCTCGCATCCTTGCCCTCGGGATCCCATGGGTCCCAGACGGCCGTGTTATCCTCCATTCCTAACCTGTGAGCGGTGTTCTCGCCGAGATGCTTGTCGGGGAGAAAGAGGACTTTGTCGCCGCGCTCGAAGGCGTACTCGAAGGCCTTGTGGGCGTTCGAGGACGTGCAGACGAGGCCGCCCTGCTCGGCACAGAACGCCTTCAGGTCGGCGTAGGAGTTCATATAGGTTACGGGGATGATGTTCTCGTCGGGCGCGGCGTCGGTGATCTCCGCCCACGCGGCGTCGACTTGCAGGGCTTCGGCCATCCCCGCCATCGGGCAGGAGGCCTCCATCGAGGGGAGGATAACAGTTTGAGAGTCGTCGGTGATGATGTCGGCGGATTCGGCCATGAACGTCACCCCGCAGAACACGACGTGATCGGCGTCGGCCTCGGCGGCGCGCTTCGAGAGGGCATAGGAGTCGCCGATGAAGTCGGCGTGCTCGACGATCTCCTCGCGCTGGTAGTTGTGCCCGAGCACGAGCACGTCGTCGCCAAGCTCGTCGAGCGCGCGCTCGATGCGCTCCGTGCGCTCGGATTCGGCCAACTCCCGGTATCGTGGCGGAAGCTGTTCGAGGTTGTCGTACTTGAACAGGCTGAGGTCGGTTTCGAGGTCCGTCGTTTCCAGTTCTGGCATGAGTGGCGGAACTCCAGTAGCACTAGCACACAGAGACTGTTGTTGAAAACGTTTCCTCTTCAAACGCCCCTTGCCGGAACGGCGAGCCATCGATTCGGACGATAGAAGTCGAACGGCTCCCGGGAGGCGCGATCAGCGCGTGTCGTGGACGATCTCGCCGTCGACGATCGTCGTCGCGACGTCGATGGCCGCGATGTCGTCGGAGTGGTCCCACGGCGAGCGGTCGAGCGCGACGAGGTCGGCACGCTTTCCGGATTCGATCGTTCCCAACCGATCCTCGTCGAAACCGGCGTACGCCGCGCCGCAGGTGTACGCCCGGAGCGCGTCGGTCACGGGGAGTCGCTGGGCGTCGGCGGGCGCGTTCACGGCGTGATGGACGCCCAACAGCGGGTCGAGCGGCATGCAGTCGCTGCCGAAGGCGAGTCGAACCCCGGCGTCGCGGAGCTCTCGAAACGGGTTCGAGCGTTTTCGGCGGTTGTCACCGAGCTTGGTGTCGTAGAGTCCGCCTTCGTCCGCCCACTTCAGGAAGTTGGGCTGGACCGACGCCACGGCGTCGAGAGCGGCGAAGCGGTCGATGGCTCCATCGAACGGGAGCTCGGCGTGTTCGATCCGGTGGCGCGCGCCGCCGGGATCGTCGGTCGCCGCGTAGGCCGCGAGGACTTCCTCGACCGCCCTGTCGCCGATGGCGTGGGCGGTCACCTGGAAACCAGCGTCGTCGGCGCGTTCGACGAGTTCGTGGAGCTCGGCGGGTGGGACGACCCACTGGCCCGTTCCCTCGTCGTTTCTGTTCTCGCCGTCCACGGTTCCCGCATCGGCGTACGGCTCGGTCAGCTTCGCGGTCCGCGCGCCGATGCTTCCATCTGTGAAGGTCTTGATCGCGCCCGTCCGGACGAATTCGCTGCCGTGGTTGGTTGTGAGGCCGGTTTCGATCGCGGCGTCGAGGTGATCGCTCCAGTAGTTGATCCGGACTCTGAGCGTGAGCTCCCCCGCGGAATCGAGGTCGCGGTAGACCCGCGGCGCGTGGGAGCCCCGAACCATGTCGTGGACGCCGGTGACGCCGAGTTCGTTGGCGTGTTCCTGTGCGGCAACGAGGAGGTCACGGGTTGCGGCGCGGCCTGGCGCGGTCGCCTCCCGAACCGGGCCGAGCGCGTCCTCGACGAGCACCCCCGTGGGGTCGCCGTTCTCGGTTCGGACGTCCTCTCGGGGCAAGCGGTCGCCGAGGCGATCGAGGGCGACGCCGTTCACGCTCGCGGTGTGCATGTCCTCGCGGAACGCCACTACTGGGTGGTCGGTGCTCACCCGGTCGAGATCGGTGCGGTCGAGATAGCGCGACTCGTCCCACGCGCTCTCGTCGTAACCGAAGCCGAGGACCCACTCGCGGTCGGTCTCACCGTCGTCGAGTTCGTCGGCGCGCTCGGCGAGCAGCGAGACCGCCTCGTCGGGCGAGGTGGCGTCGGCGAGGTCGGCGTGGACGAGGCGCTTGCCGAGCGCTTCCATGTGGGTGTGAGCGTCGACGAACCCGGGGAGGAGCACGCGGCCGTCGAGGTCCAAAGTACGGGTATCGACGCCCGTGAGGAAGTCGATCTCGTAGGTCGACCCCACGCGGACGATCTCGCCGTCGCGCACCGCGACCGCCTCGGCGGTCTCGTCGGGATCGGTCAGAGGATGGACCTCGGCGTTCGTGAGTACCAGGTCCGCAGCGTCGGTCATGGCGTCGGAACGACCGGGTGCGCAATAAGGGTGCAGCTAGCGAAGCAGACGTGCGGGATGGATGACGAGCCAGTTTCGTGCATGGTGGTAGTGGTGTAGCTGCTGCGGTAATTGCGGTTGGCGCGCGGGAGGGCCGAGCGGGACCGGAGGTCCCGCTGGCCGTGCGAGCGCGCGCTTCACGCCCGCGAGCAGACGTCGAAGACGCACGACTCGCGCGAGGTCTGCGCGAGCGGTGCGAGGCGCGAACGGAGTGAGCGTGGTTCGAGACGCCTTTGGCGTCTCGTCATCTCGGAAGACCGGCGGTCTTCCGACGACTCGTCGAAGTGCCGAAGGCACTTCGAGATCCCGAGGGAGCGAAGCTCTCTCGGGCGACCTCGAATGCGAACGGGGAGCATAGCGACCCGTGAGCGGAGCGAGTGCAGGCTCGTCAGAGCGAAGCTCTGACGGTGGATGACCGAGGGAGCGCAGCGACCGAGGGAGTCGGTTGGGGAGGCTCGTGGCTCGCGGTTCTCGTTTGCGTCGGCATCACGGCGGTCCCAATGACGGCGACAGTTATCGAGACAACTCTGGTCCACGACCACACCAAAGAGGGTAACGCTTAGGCGGCGGCCACCCGCTCTCGAACCATGAGCGACGCCACGGATCTCACTGAACGCGTCGAGACCGGTGACCTCGCGCTCCACGACCTCGACGACCACGCCGATCCCGCGACCGCGGCCGAGGCGCGACGCCTGGCCGTCGCGCGCGAGACCGACACCGACCTCGACGACGTGGAAGCAACCGCCCTCGATCCCGCCGACGCAGTGGGATCGAACGTCGAGAACATGATCGGCACGATCGAAGTCCCCCTCGGCGTCGCCGGGCCGCTGCCCGTGGCGGGCGGCGCGACCGACGACGACCACTACCTCCCGCTCGCGACCACCGAGGGCGCGCTGGTCGCGTCGGTCAATCGAGGCTGCTCGATTCTGCGCACGGCGGACGGCGCGAACGCGAGGGTCACGAAGCGTTCGATGACTCGTGCGCCGGTCTTTCGGGTGGCGGACGTCGTCGAGGCCGAGGCGGTCGTCTCGTGGGTGCGCGAGAACCGCGACGTCCTCGAATCGGCCGCCGAGGGGACCACGAGCCACGGCGAACTCACGGCGGTGACGCCCTACGTCGTCGGCGACTCGGTGTTCCTCCGCTTCGGTTACGACACCAAGGACGCGATGGGAATGAACATGGCGACGATCGCCACGCGGGCGGCCTGCGAGGTGGTCGAGGACGAAACGTCGGCCGACCTCGTGGCGCTGTCGGGCAACCTCTGCACCGACAAGAAGCCCGCCGCGATCAACGCGGTCGAGGGCCGGGGCCGCAGCGTGGTGGCCGACGTGGCGATCCCGAACGAGGTGGTCGAGGAGCGCCTCCACGCCACGCCCGACGCGATCGCGGAGGTCAACACCCGGAAGAACCTCGTCGGGTCGGCGAAAGCCGGGAGTCTGGGATTCAACGCTCACGCCGCGAACGTGGTGGCGGGCGTGTTCCTCGCCACCGGTCAGGACGCCGCCCAGGTGGTCGAGGGGAGCAACGCGATCACGACCGTCGAAGCCAGGGACGACGAACTCTACGCCAGCGTCTCGCTCGCGAGCCTCGAAGTCGGGACCGTCGGCGGCGGGACGAAACTGCCGACGCAGGCCGCAGCGCTCTCGCTGCTCGGCGTGGCGGGCGGTGGCGACCCACCTGGCGCGAACGCCGACCGCCTCGCGGAGGTGATCGGTGCGGGCGCGCTCGCGGGCGAACTCTCCCTCCTCGGCGCGCTCGCCTCCCGAAACCTGTCGAGTGCTCACGAGGAACTCGGGCGGTGAGGTCCGGTCGGCGTCCGGTCGCGGGCCCCACGGGCCGTACCGGTGCCGACATAACCCGCGAGCGCGAACGGCAGCCATGAGCGAGATCGAGCGCGTGCGTGCCGAGCCGGACCTGGTCGTGACCGCCCTCCAGCAGAAGTTCCTCGAAGCCGACGCGATGGGCGAGCCGGTGATCCGGGTCGATCCCGACGGCGAGGCGGATCTCTTCGTCCACGAGGACGGGTTCGAACAGTCCGACGAAGGCGTCGACATCCGCCCCGAGCGCTTCGTCGGCGACGACCTCGATCTTCCCGATCCTGACGCCGATCTCGACGACGAAGCGATCGAGGCACTCGGTGAGCGCCTCGGCTCGGAGGTTCGACCGGCACTGAAGAACGAAGTCGATCTCAACGCCGACCGCGACGAGGCCGAACACATCGTCCCGGTCGACTACGCGTCCAACGACCCGTAGCTTCCGCTTCACGATCGGATCGACGAACGACGGGCCCCTTCTATCGCATCTGCCCCACGAGAAACGCACAGCCACCGGCGAGCACCGCGACACCAGCGACCAACACCGCACCGCTGCCGAGCGCGGTCGCGCCGACCAGCAGTCCGAATCCGCCCGCGCCGATCGCGTGGGCGAGTCCGATCAGCTGGCGGCCACGCCGAAGGTACACCGCCGCGCCGAGCCCGAACCCAACAGTCAGAAGCGCGCCGGAGAGGACGAACGGCGGGGTCGGGGTCCCGAAGATCGGAATCGGATCGACGACGGGTTCGAGGAGGAAGAGTATGCCAGCGAGCCCGACCAGCGCGCCGACCGCGAGCGGCGCGGGATCGATGTCGCGCTCGCCCGTCACAGGAGTCGGTACGCGCCGTCGGTCCGGCTCGCCTCGCCCTGGCGGACCAGCCGTTCGAGTGCGCGCTCGGCGAACTCGGCGGGCACGTCGTGCGCGGTCGCGTACGCGATGACTGCCTCCTCGCCTGGCTCGTCGAGTTCGTCGATGGCGCTCCGAACGGTGTCGAGCCGGCTCGTGGTTCCGGATGCTGCTCCGCTCGTCGCGCCCTCGCCCGCGTCGGTGACTGCCTCGGCGTCGAGGCCGGATTCCCGGAGGTACGTCGTCTCGTCCATCCGTTCGTTCTCGGTGCGGGTTTCGAGGGTCGTGAACGAGTCGAGATCGTCGGGGGCGTGGTCGCTGCGGTCGGCGAGCAGCGCGGTGCGGGCCTCGCGCGCGGCGTCGGCGGTGTCGGTCTCGGCGAACTTCGTGAGCTTCGGGTACCCGTGGCGCGCGCCACACGAGGGGCAGGACGTCGTCTCGGGGCGTCCCTCGACCACCCACAGCGCGCTGCACTCGCCGCAGCCGACCACCGCGTACATACCCCTCCGTCGGGTCCGCGATCGGTTGAAAGTTTAGGTACGCGAGGCGCGTGGAGTGGGCATGGAAACCGTTTCCACGGCCGAGCGCGAGACGATCGAAGCGACCGACGGGGTCTCGGTCGCGGTGCTCGCGAGCGCCGAGGCGATGAACGTCCAGGCGTTCACGATCGAACCCGGTGCAACCGTCCCGGCACACAGCCACCACCACGAACAGGCGGGCTACCTGTTCGCGGGCCACGCGACGTTCGTTCTCGACGACGAGGAGCACGAGGTCGGACCAGAGGGGTCGTACGCCATCCCCGCCGAGGAGACCCATGCGGTCGAGAACCGTGGGGATATGGTGGTGCGGGGCGTCGAATGTTTCAGCCCGCCGAGGCCACGCCCCGACTGGATGGAGTAGCGTCTCGGGCGCGAGGCGACGCGCTTAGCGGTCGCCGTTCGAGCGTCGCCATCGGAGTGAAAGAGCGGTCGGCCGCTACGCGGTGTCTGACTCCTCGGCCTCGTCGAGCGCCGATAGGTCGCGCTCGTCGTTGTACTCGTTGGGTCCGCCAGCCTCGCCGGAGAGTTCGTCGTAGAGCGACTCCCGGACCTCCTCGGGTGAGTCGTACTCCTCGTCGAGACGATCGAAGGCGCTCCCCATCGACTCGGTCTCGTTCGGGAGGTCGAGCGGCTGGTCGGCGTACTCGGTGGCGAGCTCCTCGCTTCTGACGGGGTACTTCCGGTCGCGAACGTCGGTCTCGACCTCGTCGAGGATGTTCTCGACGTGTTCGGCGCGTTCGTGCTGGCGGTCGCGTGCGCGCTCGTCGGTTCGGTCGTCGCTCGGCATACACCCCGTAAGACACGCGGACCAAAAAGCATCCCACCGGCGACTGCAACCTCAGTAGCGGTTGGTGCGCGGGAGCGGAGCGCGGCGCGACCGGAGGGAGGGTGGTTCGAAAATCAAAGATTTTCGTCATCACGGGAGAGCTTCACTCTCCCGAACGACTTCGCTCTGACGGTGGATGAGCGAGCGATCGAAGGAAGCGAGCGAATTGGTTGGGGAGGGAGTGGCTGTCACGGCGCGGTGCTAGAGCGGTAGTGCCAGTGATCGCACCGTGAGCGAGCGGGCCGAGGAACCCCCGAAGGGGGTGACGACGGCTTTTGGTCCAGATTTTGCGAGCGGAGCGAGCGACCGAAGCAAGGGGTGAGAACGTCTGCCCTCCCCGATTTGAACTCCGGAAGACGGTCGCGCTCGCTTCGCTCGCGCGCTGCGACTTCCGTGCTCAAATCGTGTCGGTTGGACGTGCTTCCCGCTCGCCGTTGGCTCGCGGAGAAGCAGTCCGCCCTCCCCGATTTGAACGGGGGACAAGTCGATCTACAGTCGACTGCTCTACCAGTCTGAGCTAAGGGCGGACATGCTGACAAACCCGACTGTCGAACTTAAGAATTGCCATCCCGCTGCTGTCCGACACGCGAGGACGTACCGTCTGACGGCCGGGAAGATTCAAGTAGCCACGTATCGTGCGGTCGCACGACGGATGAGCAAAATCACGTTCCGCGCCGACGACGAGCTCATCGACGAGCTCGAGTCGCTCGACGCCTCGAAGAGCGAGGCGATGCGCGAGGCGCTCCGGAGCTACCTCGAGAGCGCGCGGGACACCGAAACCGAGAGCCTCGACGATCTCGTGGGACGGCGCGTCGACGCGATCGTCGAGGAGCGCCTCGACGGCGCGTTTACGCCGTCGAGTCCCCAGGACATCAACGTAAACATCGCGCTCGAGGGCGCGTCCGTGGACAGGGACGGACCCGACGGGTCAGAGCGTAAGACGGAGACCGCCGAGGCCGAGCCGGACGTGCAAACGGGCTCGGACGCGCGTAAAACGTGCGCGCAGTGTGGTGAAGATGTCGGCCCAGAGCACGTCTACTGCCCGAACTGCGGGGAGAAGGCGACACACCGAGTGTTCTGTGACTGCGGCGACGAACTCCGTTCGGACTGGGCGTTCTGCCCGAGCTGTGGCCGTCGTACCCCCGCCGCGGACGTGCTCGACGGCGCGTAAACGCTGTTTCAGCCGTCGAACCGTCGTTTACGCCCTGATTCGAACGTCTGTCTTACGCTGGCCGGAAGTTTTATTACACCTGGGCTGATTGCATACGTCTGCGTAAGACGGCCGTCTTACACCAGCGCCGGTCGGTGTCGATGGTGTCCCCGTCGTGCGGTTTCGGCGTGTAAGACGCGCGGTCGTCCCCCAAAGGAGAACCCACCCATGGAGCGTGTGACACTACGGATCCCGAAACAGCAGATCGCGGAGGTCGAACAGATGGTCGAACACGGCGAGTACCCGAATCGTAGCGAGGCGATCCGGGCGGCGGTCAGAGAGATGGTCGCCGAGGAGGGTCGGGACGAACCCCCGACCAAGCGGCCGTTCGCGAGGGCCTGACGATGCAGGACATCGTGGAATCGGCGCTCGAAAACGCCGAGAAGGAACAACAGCGGCGTGACGAGTCCGACCTCGACGAGTTCGGCGATCCCCGGATCGTGGTGGTCGGCTGTGGCGGTGCGGGCAACAACACCGTCAACCGGCTCCACAACATCGAGGTCGAGGGTGCCGAGACCATCGCGATCAACACCGACAAGCAGCATCTCCAGATGATCCGGGCCGACACCCGGATCCTGGTCGGGAAGTCGCTCACCCAGGGGCTCGGTGCGGGCGGCGATCCCGAGATGGGCGAGCGCGCGACAGAGATGGCCCAGTCCACCATCCGCGAGGTGCTCTCCGGGGCGGACCTCGTGTTCGTCACCGCGGGGATGGGCGGCGGCACCGGCACCGGCGCGGCCCCGGTGGTCTCGAAGATCGCGAGCGACGAGGGTGCGATCGTGGTCGGGATGGTCTCGACGCCGTTCAACGTCGAGCGCGCTCGTACTGTGAAGGCCGAGGAGGGCCTCGAAGAGCTCCGCAACGAGGCCGACTCGATCATCGTGCTCGACAACAACCGCCTGCTCGACTACGTGCCGAACCTCCCGGTCGGGAAGGCGTTCTCGGTGATGGACCAGCTCATCGCGGAGACGGTGAAGGGGATCGCCGAGACCATCACCCAGCCCTCGCTGATCAACCTCGACTACGCCGACATGACCTCGATCATGAACCAGGGCGGTGTGGCGGTCATGCTGGTCGGCGAGACCCAGGACAAGAACAAAACTGAAGAAGTCGTGAAGGACGCGATGAGCCACCCCCTCCTCGACGTCGATTATCGGGGCGCGTCCGGCGGGTTGGTCCACATCACCGGCGGTCCCGATCTCACCCTGAAGGAGGCCGAGGCGATCGCCGAACGCATCACCGGCCAGCTCGAACCCAGCGCGAACGTCATCTGGGGCTCGCGCATCCGCGAGGAGTACAAGGGGAAGGTCCGCGTGATGGCGATCATGACCGGCGTCCAGAGCGCGCAGGTCCTCGGTCCCGACGCCCAACAGCAGGCCGATCGGTCGCGCGAAGCGCTCGCGGCCGAACCGTTCGACACGAGCTACGCCGAGAGCGACGGCGGCCGCGACGTGCCGGACCACGCTCCCCACGACGATCTCGACGTCATCCGCTGAGCTGCGCTTCGGCCCTCCATCCACACGGTCCGTTGCTATCGAATACGATATGTGTATGAATTCTGTATATAACTATCGGCTGCTCGGGCGGCGTTTTCGATAGAAACGATCACGGAAATTGTTCTGATACGACCGGTCGTGATCCCGTGTAGTACACCGACGATTACGCCGCGTGGACTGCCTCGGTGAGCTGGCACGTCCGGCAGATCTCGCGCGTGGTGGTGCCGCCACAGCGTTCGCATTCGCCGAGGTCCGGGCCATCGCCACGGTAGGCCTCGGCAGCCAACTTGGCGAACTCCTCGTAGCCCGCCATGATCGAGTGACGGGTGCCGGGATGGCGCTCTTCGAGATCGAACAGGAGTTGTTGAATCTCGCCGCGGTACGCCTCGCTGGAGTGAGGACACTCCGCCATGTGGACCGGGAGGTCGGCGAGGTGGGCGTAGAGCGCGACCTCCTTTTCCGGGACGTCACGGAGCGGCTTCGCTCGGGGGACGAACTCCGTGGACTCGGACCGTTCGGGGAAGGGGCCGAGGCTCGCATCGAAGTGTTTCGCCATCTGGGCGACGTCGCCTTCGAGGACGTTCATCATCGCGGTCTGGGCCTCGTCGTCGAGATTGTGGCCCGTCAGGAGCTTGTCGGCACCGTACGCCGCGGCGTACTCGGCGAGCAGCTCGCGCCGGAAGACCCCACAGTACGCGCAGGCGGCCATGTTCTCGGGGTCCTTCTCGACCACGCGATCCATTTCGAGGGCGAACTCGTCGGCGTAGGTGACGACTTCGTGGGGAATCTCGTGATCGTCGGCGAATTGGGTCGCGGCGTCGAGGCTCTCGTCACGGTAGCCCTCGATCCCCTCGTGGATCGTGAGCGCGACCAGCTCGATCCTGGGGTCCTCGGCGAACGTTTCGGCGAGGATCGAGCCGAGCACGACGCTGTCCTTGCCCCCGGAGAGCCCGAGCAGCCACGTTTCGGGATTCTCGGGGGTGGCGTCGTCGCCGATGAGGCCGTCCTCGCGGATTCGTCGGCGGACCCGCTTCTCGACCGACGCGCGAAGGTGGCGCTCGCAGAGATGCGCGCCCGAGTACGCCGCGTGCAGCACCGCCTCGCGGTCGCACTTGGTGCAGTCCATATCGTGAACTGTGGGTTTCGGGGTATGACGGTTTCGCCTCCACTTTTTTTACTGCGTCCCCGTTCGCTCAGGGTCCTTGTAAAAACCTGGACTAAAAACACCCGCTCACTCGGCCTACGGCCTCGTTCACGGTTCGATTACTTGCTCGCTCCGTCACCGCACCACGACCACCACACCCTCCCCAACCGATTCGCTCGCTTCGTTCACTTCGCTCACGTCGCTCATCCCTCGCGCGAGTCGTGCGCTTCGCGCTCACGGGTCGTCCCTCCCCGTTCGCTTGCGGTGCTCGCTTCGCTCGCACCGCTCACGCACTCCCGCGCGCCAACCGCCCCTGGAGATCCGGGATCGAGAATCCATGTCCGGAAACCGTTTTCCATCACGGGCGGCTACCCTCTCCATGACCGAGTTCGCCCGCGCCGAGGCCGTCGACCGGATCGAGCGCCTCGTCGAGACGGTCGCGTCCGAGACCATGCCCGTCCCGATCCGCGAGATCTGGGTGTACGGCGACCTCGTGCTCGGCCTCGATCCCGTCGAGCGCCTCGACATCTACCTCACGAAGGACCTGCTCTTTCACGGCGACGACGAGCGGGAAGCGGAGTTCCGCGAATCGCACGGCGTCGAGGGAATCGGCAAGACGGTGAGCGCCGAGTGGGCCGACGAACACCCCGAGTTCATCCGCGCGAACCCCAACGGGTACGCCGCTCCCGAGAAGTGCCTCGCGGCCCACCTCGTCGGGGAGGGCGAACCGATCCACCTCGAAGTCTGCAACGCGAGCTTCGAGGACAACGTGACCCAGCGACTGAAGGGCGCGATGGCGCGCGAGAACTACGAGCAGATCCTCGACCCGCGCGGGGCGTGTCTCTGGCTCGACGGCCAGCGCTCGACGGAGGCCTTCGAGAAGTTGCGCAACGGCGAGTTCGTCTTCCCCACCCTCGCCGGGGCGCTCTCGATGGTCGGCATCGCAGAGGACGAGGCCGAGCGGGCTGCCGACGCGGTGCGGGGCTACCGCGAGCGCCAGACGGGCGCGACCGTCCGCGGCGACGTGGTCTGAACTCCCGCGTCGGCAGCCCGATCGAGCCGGCACGGTGCACTGGCAACGAAAACGCCTATCGTGCCGCCGGTGATCCATCGGTGACATGCGCGATCGTACGATGACGCGACGACGGGTAGTAGCGCTCTCGGGAACCGCGGCGGCGCTCGGCCTCGCGGGCTGTTCGGAGATCGGTCTCGGTGGCGGCGAAGAGGGTGAAGGTGGCGGCGACGGCGAGGGAGGAGAAGGTGGAGAGGGTGGCGACGGTGGTGAAGGAGGGGAGAGCGGTGGAGGCGGCGAAGATGGAGAAGGAGGGCAGGAAGGCGACGGCGGTGAAGGTGGACAGGACGGTGGAGAAAACGGCGGCGAGGGCGGAGAAAATGGAGAAGACGGTGGGGGTGGCGAAGACGGTGAAGGTGGCGGCGACGAAGACGGCTAACGGACGGCGACGAAGACGGCTGACCTCACTCCCCGCGCAGTTCTCGAACGCGGTCGACGTTCCACGCGAAGCCGCGGCCGTCCTCGGTCGGTGTTTCGAGGACGAACGGCAGCTCGCCGATCGCGTCGTGGGTGACGATCGCACGCATTCCGTCGTCACCGATCTCGCCCTCGCCGATGTGGGCGTGCTCGTCCTTGTTGGTGCCACAGCCGTGCTTCGAGTCGTTGAGGTGGATGCAGTGGAGGGTATCGAGGCCCACAGTCCTATCGAACTCCGCGATCACGTCCTCGACCGCCCCAGGTGTCGAGAGGTCGTACCCGGCGGCGAAGGCGTGGGCGGTGTCGAGGCAGGTGCCGAGCTCCGCGTCGGCGCGATCGAGGATACCTGCGAGGTGGGCGAACTCACCACCCAGTTTGGTCCCGCTGCCGGCGTCGCTCTCGATCAGGAGGGTGACGTCGGCGGGGATATCGAGTTCGTCGACGGCGCTCGCGGCGTTGTCGAGACCCGACTCGACCCCTGCACCGGTGTGTGCGCCGAGATGGACGTTGACGTACTCGATTCCCAATCGATCGGCGGCGTCGCACTCGGCCTGGAGGCTCCGGATCGACTTCTCGCGGAGATCCTCTTTCGGCGTGGCGAGGTTGACGAGATACGAGGCGTGGATCACCCACGGCCCGAGGTCGGCGCTCGACTCGCGGAACGCGGCGGCTTCGTCCTCGGCGATGTCGGGCCCCGCCCAGACCTGGGGTGAGGTCGTGAATATCTGGCCGCAGTTCCCACCGACGTCGACCTCGCGGCCGACGGCGTTGTCGACGCCGCCGGCGACCGAGACGTGTGCTCCGACGCGCATGGTCCGGCCTCGCTGTCGGCGGACAAAGGGGCTTCGAACCCGACCCTCCACGTCGGGGGTCGACCCGACCGCCCGTGCGTATTTCCGTCGAGAGGTCGATCACGGAGTATGGAAGCCGAGGCAGTCCACCCCCAGGCCGCAGCCGTTCTCGATCGCCAGCGGAGACTCGGGGTGGTGCCGCTCCACGAGCGCGGGGTTCGTCAGCTCCGACTGCTCAACCGCGTCACGGACTGGTTCCGGAACAGGAACCCGCCGGTCGTCGGCGACACGACCGATCGGACGATCCCCGGCCCGGCCGGCGATCTCCCGATCCGGAGCTACCGGCCGCGGGGCGACGGCCCGTTCCCGACGGTCGTCTTCTTTCACGGCGGCGGGTTCGTGACCGGGAGCCTCGCGAGTCACGACCTGCTCTGTCGGCATCTCACGCGCGAGAGCGGGTGCGTGGTGCTGGCGGTCGACTACCGACTCGCGCCCGAACACCCGTTCCCGGCGGCGGTCGAGGACGCCTACCGGGCGACCGAGTGGGCGGCGGCGAATCCGGGCGTGGTGGGAGGCGACGGACGGCTGGCGGTCGCCGGCGACAGCGCGGGTGGCACGCTCGCGGCCGTCGCCGCGCTGATGGCCGCCGAACGGGACGGCCCGGCGATCGACCACCAGGTCCTGTTCTATCCCGGGATCGGGATCGAGGACGGCCAGGCGTCGGTCGAGAGCCACGCCGGGAAGGTCCTCGCCAGAGAGGACTTGGAGTGGTTTCGCGACTGCTATTTCGGCAGCGAGCTCCACCGACGGAACCCGTACGCCGACCCGGTCAACGCCTGCGACCTGTCCGGCGTGCCGTCGGCGACCGTCATCACGGCGGGCTTCGACCCGCTCCGGGACGGCGGGACGGCGTACGCGGAGCGGCTCGTCGGGGACGGCGTCCCCGTTCGGTACGACAACTACGAGGACATGATCCACGGCTTCGTCAACATGCCCGGGGCGATCGATCGCGCGACCGAGGCGCTCTCCGATGCGGCCGCCGGCCTCACGGACGCGTTCTCGTCGTAGCGGACGGACGCTGCGTCGGGTGGACAGCGGTAAGATCCCCCACGCCGTGTCGACCGGTTCACGGGGTCGGATCCTCGCGTTCGCGGTTCCACGCCGGAGCGTCGTACTTCTCGCGGGCGCGCTCGCGAGCACGATCGAGTTCGTCGCCGGTCCACTCGCCGACCTCGGCGTCGGCCCACGCGGCGAGTGATTCCTCGAACGCCTCGACGGCTGCCTCTCGATCCACGTCCGCGTGCTCGCGGACGGTCGTCACCCGCTCGCGGAACCGCTCGGCGGTGACCGGCGGATCGTCGAACGCCGCGAGGTGACGGTCAGATGCGTCGTCGAACATGACCGAACCGTGCTGGATCACGCTGTCGCGCCGACGGTACTGGGCGTTCCCGCTGATCTTCCGGTCGTCGACCACGACGTCGTGGGCCGGATGGAGCGCGCGCAGATAGCATGCCGGCTCGAACAGCGCAGGACGCTCCTCGTCCGCGAACGCTGCTGAGATCCCGAGTCGCTCGAACCCCGAAAAGAGTGGCTCGCAGAGGCGTTCGTACGTGTCCATCAGATCGCCTGGAAGTTCGTCGGCGGGCGCGACGATCGAGTAAGAGACGTCGGCGTGGGTGTCGTGATAGATCGCGCCGCCGCCGGTCGGCCGTCGAACCACGTCGATCCCCTCGCGCTCGCAGAACGCCCAATCCACCGTCGCGGGGTCCTGATGGTAGCCGAGCGAGAGCGTCGCGGGAGCCCAGCGGTAGACTCGGAGCGTGCGCGGACCGCCCTCGGCGGCGGTTTCGGCGGCGATCTCGTCGAGCGCCATGTTCATCGCGCCCTGCCGCCGGTCCTCGCGGATCAGCCGCCACTCCCGATCGGCGATGTCGGCCATACCAGCCGGACACGTCGGCGGAACAAAGCGGTTGGGAGAACGATCGCCACGAATTCGGTATCGTCGTATGTGATTTATTGGGGCTGCGAGCGCTCACGCGCGATGCTTTTGCCCGTCGCGAGGGTACGTGAGAGCGATGGTCCGCAACGTCGCGAGCGAGATGGCCGCGCTCGAACCCGAGGATTTCCACCTCCTCTCGGGCGTCGAGCAGGGGATGCGCTTCAGCGAGTGGGTCAACCGGGGAAAACTACCGGAGTTCGCCAATCTCACCGCCGAGAACGTCGACTATCGCCTGGACCGGTGTGCAGACCGCGGACTGCTCGAACGCCGGACGATGCAGTACGAGGGCTACAAACTCACTTTCGAGGGGTACGACGCGCTCGCGCTCCACACGTTCGCCGAACGGGGCACCATCGAGGGCGTCGGCGCACCCCTCGGCGTCGGGAAGGAAAGCGATGTCTACGAGGTCCAGTCCTACACCCCGTTCGCGCTCAAGTTCCACCGCGAGGGCTACACCAACTTCCGGGAGGTGATGAAAGAACGCGAGTACACCGCCGACCGCGATCACGTCTCGTGGCTCTACACCGCGCGGAAGGCCGCCGAACGCGAGTACGACGCCCTCGAAGCCCTCTACCCCGACGTCTCGGTGCCGCGGCCGGTCGACCACAACCGCCACGCGATCGTGATGGAGCGGATCGACGGCGTCGAGCTGTCGAGGGCCGATCTCGACGACGACCAGGTGCTCGGCGTCTGTGACCTCGTGCTTCGGGAGATCGCGCGCGCGTTCGACGCGGGCTACGTCCACGCCGACATGAGCGAGTACAACGTCTTCGTCGCCAGCGACGGGGTCTGCGTCTTCGACTGGCCCCAGGCGGTCCCGATCGACCACGCGAACGCCGTCGAGTTCCTCGTGCGTGACGTCGAGAACGTCCTCGGGTACTTTCGTCGGAAGTACCCGCGGCGAACGGCAGAAACGCCCGATAGCGACGCGATCGCGGGCGCGATCGCCGATGCGGAGTTCGAATCGATCGACGACGTAGCCCCTCGATAAACTCTGCTTTGGTATATCGAATCGGTCGGTGATCCATCCGATCACGGTCGACCGAGTTCGCTGCTCGTCGCCCGCCTCACGACATCACCAGTGCTCCGACGACGCCTCCGATAGCGACAGAATAGTTACGTTAATTCGCATCAGCGAACGGTTTTGTTCGAACCGGCCGAGCGATCGACCGTGCAACCGACCCTCCTCGCGGATCGGGTGGAACGATGAGAATCGGGGGACGGCTCCCCTCACGACTGGTGCTGAAGTATTACATCTACCAGGCGACGATGACGTTCGGCTTTTTCTGGCCGGTGTTCACGCTGTTTTTGCTCTCGCGGGGGCTCTCGTACACCGAGATCGGGCTGCTGTCGAGCCTCTCGGCCGGGGCGACCGTGGTCGGTGAAGTGCCGACCGGGTACGTCGGGGATCGACTCGGACGACGCAACAGTCTCGTGATCGGGACGGTCCTCCTCGTCGTCTCGCTACTCGGGTTCGTCGTGGTGCACACCTTCTGGGGCTTCGCGGTGCTGTGGGTGCTCTGGGGACTCGGTGGTGCGTTTCAGTCGGGGAGTGCGGACGCGTGGCTCTACGACGCGCTCGAAACCCGTCTCGACGAGGGCGAGTACACCCGGGTTCGCGGGCGCGGCGGGTCGGTCAACCAGTGGGTGAGTGCGGCGACGATGCTGACTGCCGGTGGGCTGTACAGTATCGACCATCGGCTCCCGTTCATCGCTGGCGCGCTCCTCCTCGCACTATCGATTCCGGTGGTGCTCTCGTTTCCACGGATGGGGACCGATCCCGACGAGGACGACCTGACGGTGCTCGACGCGTTGCCGATCGTCCGTGAGCGACTGACCGCACCGCCGCTTCGATCCCTGGTCCTCTACGTGGCGCTGTTCTTCGCGATCATCAGCGCGGCCGACGAGTTCATCCAGCCGATCGCGACGCGTACTCTCGGACTCCCCGAGACCGGACTCGGACCACTGTACGCAGGGTTCACCGTGATCGCTGCGATCGCGAGCTACTTCGCCGGCGACATCGAGGACCGGCTCTCGACCCGCGGGGCCGTGTTGGTCGTGCCGGTGGCGACCGCGATTCTCTTCGTGGTGCCCGCGTTCGTCCCGCTCGCTGCGTTCCCGCTGTTCTTCGGGATGAAGTCGAGCCAGGCGGTGCTCCGACCGATCGTGAGCGGCTACATCAACGACCACGTCGAGACGCTCGGTCGGGCGACGGTGCTCAGCGCCGCCTCGCTGGTGTACGCCGTGGTTCGCCTCCCCCTCCGGCCGGTGGTGGGCTGGATCGCCGATCTCACGGCCCCGATCCCGACGACCGCGCTGCTCGGCGGCGGCTTTCTCGCCAGTGCCGCCGTGATCTACCGGTGGGAGACACCGGCGAGCACCGACGAACCGACGGTGCGGACGGCGGATTGAGACGATCGGCTCGTCGGCGATCGTCGGGTCACTCGTCGTTTGGCGGGGACTCGCCGTCCGGTCGAGCGACGAGGACGGAGACCGAGGCGAGTCGGACGACGCGCTCGGCGACGCTGCCGAGGACGAGCCCTTCGAGGCCGGTGCGCCCGTGGGTGGCCATCACGATCAGGTCGGCAGCGTGGTCGTCGGCCGCAGCGAGGATCTCCTCGTGGGCCGCGCCGTGGCGGACCTCGCCCGTGGCTGCGATATCGCGCTCTTCGGCCGCCGACACGAGATCGTCGACGTAGCCCTCGCCGGTGCGCTCCATGTCGTCGCGGATCCCCTCGTCGTACTCGTGGACCGTCACCCCGCTGTCGGGGTCCTCGATGACGTGGACGATCCGAACGGCCGCACCGTACGTCGCCGCGAGGTCGAAGCCGCGCTCGGCCGCCTGGCGCGCGTGGTCGCTGCCGTCGGTCGGGATCAGGACGGTCTCGTACATACGCCTCCTACGTCGACACCCCACAAATACTGTCGGCAGGATTGGGCGCTCGTCTTCGGTGCGAAGCGGGTCGAAACCCGCTCCGATCGCGATCCGGCGATCAGATGACGAAGGAGACGATCGCGAGGATGATGAAGATGACGACGAGGATCCGCGCGATCTCCATCGAGAGGCCCGCGATCCCCTGTGCGCCGAGCACGTACGCGACGACCGCGAGCACGAGAAACAGGATCGCGAGCTCGATGAACCCGCCGCCGAGCTGGAGCGCCGTCCCGGTGAGCGTCGCGAGCATCTCAGGCCTTCCCTCCCTGTGGCCCCTGTGCAAGCGTCTCGGATCGAATGGCTGCCGTCGGACAGGTCAGTTGCATTACGCTGGAGCAACCGTCTCCCCGGTCGTTCAACCCGAGGCTTGCGTCCGCCGGTCGTATAAAAGCCGACGGCGGCGGACCGGGTCGATGGAGGATGTTTCGAAGCCCTTAACAGCGCCACTGGCGGAGTTCCGGTGACTCGCCGGGCGGGCACCGGCGGGCACCTGCGTGCGATGTTCGCATTGCAGGTCGGAATGTGGCCAGCGTGGTCCATCGGGCCACGCGGCTGAACCACCAACGCCCGCAGACAACACATGGCACGAAGTTTCTACTCCCACATCGGCGACGCGTGGCACGACGCGGACAACGAGATGCACGAACAGCTCCAGTGGCAGCGCCTCCAGGAGTGGCGCGACCAGGGCGCGATCGAGCGGATCGACCGTCCCACCCGTCTCGATCGGGCGCGCTCGCTCGGCTACAAGGCCAAACAGGGGATCGTCCTGGCCCGGATCGCGGTCCGGAAGGGCACGGCCCGAAAGCAGCGCCACGACGCGGGCCGGCGGACGAAGCGCCAGGGTGTCAACAAAGTCACCCGCCGGAAGTCGATCCAGCGGATCGCGGAGGAGCGATCCAGCCGGAAGTTCACGAATCTCAGAGTGTTGAACTCCTACCCGGTCGGTGAGGACGGCAGCCAGAAGTGGTTCGAGGCGATCCTCGTCGACCCCGAACATCCCGCGATCGAGAACGACGACGACCTGAACTGGATCTGTGCCGACGACCAGCGCGGCCGGGCGTTCCGCGGGCTGACGAGCGCCGGCAAGCAGGGACGCGGGCTCGGCACGAAGGGGAAGGGCACGGAACACACCCGTCCGAGCGTCCACGGCGGCAAGGGTCGCGGGAAGTAAGCCGACCACTCT
This sequence comes from Halococcus agarilyticus, assembly GCF_000334895.1. Taxonomy (NCBI): domain Archaea; kingdom Methanobacteriati; phylum Methanobacteriota; class Halobacteria; order Halobacteriales; family Halococcaceae; genus Halococcus; species Halococcus agarilyticus. Next base: position 97,671 of record NZ_BAFM01000013.1, read on the forward strand.
TTACTCGCGAGTGCGTACTGCCCTCGATGAGCCACGACACCGCCGCAAGCGACGCCAGCGCCGACCCGAACGCCGACACGCTGACGATGTACGCCGACTACGTCTGCCCGTTCTGTTACCTCGGAGAGGCCTCGCTGGAGCAGTACCGCGAGGGGCGCGACGACCCCCTCGACGTCGAGTGGCATCCCTTCGACCTCCGGAGCCGCGAGCGCGGGCCGGACGGCGAGATCGACCCGACCGCCGACAGCGGCAAGGACGACGAGTATTACGAGCAGGCCAGGGAGAACGTCCGGCGGCTTCAGGAGGAGTACGACGTCGAGATGAGCCTCGAGATCGCCGAGGACGTCGATTCGAAGCACGCCCAGCAGGCGGCGCTGTTCGTTCGGGAGGAGTATCCCGAGGCGTTCGCGGCGTTCCACGAACGGGTGTTCGACGCACTCTGGCAGGACGAGCGCGACATCGGCGATCCCGACGTGCTGGCCGAGATCGCAGCCGACATCGACGCTGGCGACGGACCGACCGACGACGAGGGGGCGGAGATCGACGTTGACGCGCTCCGGGCGGCGATCGACGATCCCGAGCGCGAGGCGGCGCTCGAAGAGCGATTCCGGGAGGCCCAGCAGACGGGCGTCACGGGCGTCCCGACGTTCGCCTACGGGGGCCACGCCGCTCGCGGGGCCGTCCCGCCCGAGCATCTCCGGCGACTCATCGAGGGCTGAGCCACGACACGATCGACGGCACCTGGGGAGTGAGCCGTCGCCCGGCACGGGCGATCGTCCGTCCGGCCTCACCGGGATGGTCCTGCCCGAGTCGATAGCCGATCTCGTCCTGCCGCTTCGGGGCGTCGAAGACTGCGGGCTCTTCGAAGTCGAACAGCTCGCACGGTTCGGCGTCGACGCCCGCGTCGTCGAGGATCGCGTTCGTGGCGCGCCGTGCGGCCTCGTTCGCGCCCTCCATGCTGGCGAGATCCGTCGTCGTGCGAACGTAGTCGGCGGCGAGCACGAAGTTCTCGGCCGCCGTCCGCGCGTCGGGGCGGTAGCGGAGCGAGCGGACGGTGTTGAGCAGCAGCGGTTCGCGGTTCTCGTCGACGACGCCGTCCGAATCGAACTCGATCGCGGGATCGAGAAACCAGTCCACGAGGTCGGTCTCGTCGAGACTGCCGGTTTCGAGGTGGTCGTCGAGCTGGGCGAGCACTTCGGCCTTGATCTCCGCCGCGGTGCACTCGCGGGCCGGCTTGTCGTAGAGCATGCCTGGCGAGTTCCAATCCGAGATACAGATCGAGAGGATCCCCTCCACCCGGCCGTCGCCGTAGTCGTCGGGATCGAACGCGCTCCAGAACTGGCGCTGGGAGATCGAGGTGAGCGACCACGGCGCGTCGAGGTAGACCCCGTGGCCGTGGACGTCGGTCGAATCCTCGGCGAGGTAGAACTGGATCCCGTTCATCCACGCGGTGTCGAGCCCGTCGAGCCGGGAGAGCGAGGGGACGGCCGCCACGAGATCGGGCGTCCGGAGCTCACACATCACCTCGACCGGGACCGCACCGACGTAGTAGTCCGCCGCGATCCGTTCGAGATCGCCGTCGCGGCCGATCGTCGCGCCGGTGACCCGGTCGCGGTCGGTGTGGATCTCGCGGACGGGGGTTTCGGGACGGAGCGAGACCCCGAGATCGTCGAGGTACGTCGTCCAGGGGTCGATCCAGACCTCGCTCGACGGACCGTCGAGCAGCGAGTCGGCGTCGACGGTCGAATCGACCAACCCGCGGAACAGTTGGAGGTAGATCCGACCGATGGTTCTCGTCGAACTCTTCTCGGGCCGCATCGCCACCAGCGACTGGGTGACGCCGTAGCCGAGACGCTTCTGGTACGCTGGCGACATGTTCTCGGCGTCGATGAACTCCCACCACGAGATCTTGTCGTACTCCTCGCGCCGGCGGTGCTCGCACGAGGTCGCGAACTGGAGCAGTCGACTCGCGAAGAAGGCTTGCTCGCGCTCGGAGATGAGGTCACGCGCGAAGAGGTTGCCGAGCAGCCGTCGCCAGCCCGCGATCGACTCCGGGGTTTCGGTCGGGAACACCTCCGGCTTGCCGGTTTCGGCCATCAGCATCTGGGTCGTGGGTTCGAGGTTGTCGTAGACGCCCTCGGGGTTGTCGCCGTCGGGGATCCGCTTCATCGAGTCGGTGAGGTGGCGGTAAAATCCCGGGAAGAAGCGGAAGCCGTGCTCGCCAGGCAGCGGTTTCCGATCGTCGGTCGCGGAGCCGGGCACCGGAATGGAACGGGCCTTGCCGCCGAAGCGTTCGCGGGCCTCGTACACCGTGACGTCGAGGCCGCGTTCGCCGAGTTCCTGGGCCGCGCTCAGTCCGCCGACGCCCCCGCCGAGCACCGCAACGGTCGGTGTCGTTGAACTCCCCATTGGTGACTCGTCCGATAACGGATCGCCGGCCCGTAAAACGTTGCGTTGACGGTTATCGCTACCGAAATCCCGCGTTCGAGGGGAGCGCCAGCGCTAAGTATCACTCGGTGGTATCGTGGGCATGAGCGAACTGGGCAAGGTCGACCGCGAGTTCTTCGATTCGCAGATCTATCCACGTCTCGGAGCCGACCGCGACGACGTGCGGCTCGGTCCCCAGCACGGCGTCGACTTCGGGGTGATCGACGTCGGCGATCGAGTCGTCGCCACCGCGACCGATCCCGTCTTCGTGCTGCCCTCGCTCGGGTTCGAGCGCGCGGCGTGGTTCGCCTTCCACGTCCTCATGAGCGACGTCGCGGTCTCGGGCATCCGGCCGACGCATCTCTCGATCGATCTGAACCTCCCGCCGGAGATCACCGACGAGGAGTTCGCCACGATGTGGGAGACGTTCGACGCCGAGGCGAAAGACCTGGGGGTGAACGTCGTCACCGGCCACACCGGCCGGTACGCGGGCTGTACCTACCCGATGGTGGGGGGTGGAACGGTGCTGGGCGTCGGCGATCCCGCCGATCTCGTGCGGCCGGACGGCGCGCGGCCAGGCGATCGCGTGCTCGTCACGAAGGGACCGGCGATCGAGGCCACCGGCCTGCTCTCGATCCAGTTCGAGGAGCTGCTGCGCGACGACCTCTCCGCGGACGAGGTCGCAGCCGCCACCGACCGCTTCGACGACATGAGCCCGGTCCGGGACGCGCTGACCGCGGCCGCCGCCGGGCCGGTGACCGCGATGCACGACGCGACCGAATGCGGCGTCTTCGGCGGGCTCTACGAGCTGGCGCGGGCGGGCGGGGTTCAGATCGACGTCGAGACCGATCGCGTTCCGCTGCAGCCAGGCGTCGAGGCGGCATGCGAGTTCTTCGACATCGATCCGTGGATCGCGATCAGCGAGGGGACCCTTCTCCTGACGGTGGCTCCCGAGGGCGTCGATGGCGTGCTTGACGCGCTCGACGACGAGGGGATTCCGGCGGCCGAGGCCGGCGTGGTCACCGAGGGCTCGGGCGTCGCGGTCGACGGCGAGACGATCGACCACCCCGAGCACGACCCGTTCTGGAGCACCTTCGACGAGTACATGGGCAAGCTGGAGGACGAGCAATGACCCGCGAGCCGTCCCCCGTCTCGCGGCCGGTCGGACTCACGATCGCGAGCAGCGACTCCGGGGGTGGGGCGGGGATCCAGGCCGACCTGAAGACGATGGAGGCCTGCGGCGCGTTCGGGACCAGCGTGATCGTCGCCACGACCGCCCAGAACACCCGCGGCGTCGAGTCGGCCCACGTCCTCCCGACCGACGAGATCGACGCCCAGTACGCGACCGTCGCTGCCGATTTCGATCTCGCCGGCGTCAAGACCGGGATGCTCGCCACAGCACCGATAGTCGAGACCGTGACCGGCTACGCCCGCGATCTCGACTGTCCGCTCGTGGTCGATCCGGTGATGGTGGCGGCGTCGGGCGATCGGCTGCTCGAACCCGCGGGCGAGGACGCCTACGAGGACCTGATCGCCGAAGCGACGCTGGTGACGCCGAACGCCGACGAGTGTGCGGTGCTCACCGGGATCGATCCCGAGGACGAGGCGAGCGCGCGCGAGGCGGGCGAGGTGCTGCTCGGGATGGGAGCCGAGGCGGCGCTCGTGAAGGGCGGGCACGTGCCTGGCGAGACGGCGACGGACGTGCTCGTGACCGACGATGGAACCGAAATCTTCGAGCATTCACGGGTCGAGACCGATGCGACCCACGGTTCGGGCTGTACGCTCGCGAGCGCGATCACCGCGCAGCTCGCGGCGGGCGACGCGCTCGATGCAGCGGTCGAGGACGGACTGGCGTTCGTAGCACGCGCGATCCGCTACCCGCTCGACGTCGGTGAGGGGCCTGGCTCGGTTCAGCACCTCGCCGCCCTCAGAGATCGTGCGGCACGCGAGCCGACCGCCGAGGCCGTCGCGGGCGTGGTCGAGGCGCTGGTCGAGCACGACGTCAGCTCGCTCGTTCCCGAGGTCGGGATGAACGTCGTCGGCGCGACGCCCTATGCCGAGACGCCGAGCGAGACCGCCGCGGTCGAGGGGCGGATCACGCGGACGCTGTCGGGCGTGAACCCCAATCGCGGGGTGCGTTTCGGCGCGTCGAGTCACGTCGCCCGATTTCTGCTCGCCGCCCGCGAGTTCGATCCAGACCTCCGGTTCGCCGTGAACTGCCGGTTCGATACGGACGTGGAGGCAGCACTCGGCGATCTCGACTGGTCGGTGGCGGAGTACGATCGGAGCGAGGAGCCCGAGGCGGTGAAAGCAGCCGCGGAGGGGACGATGGGGTGGGGCGCGCGCCAGGCGTTCGATCGGTCGGCGACGCCGGTCGCCGTAATCGACCGCGGCGAAGTCGGGAAAGAGGCGATCGTCAAGCTCGTCGCGGCGGACCGGGAAACGCTGACCGAGCACGTATTTTCGCTGCTCGACGCGCTCGGAAACGCCTGAGCGCTCCCTCGTCTCGTCATCGGACGCGCCGGGTGAGCACGAACAGCAACAGCGCCATCAGCAGCGACCCGAGGAGCGCTTCGATGCCGGCGAGTGCGCGTGCGACCGCCCCCACCGGTTGGATGTCGCCGTAACCGAGCGTGGCGAAGGTGACGACGCTGAAGTACAGCCCGTTGTAGAACACGCGGGCGAGCTGGAGCGGCGTGGCCGCGATCATGTCCCTGACCGGCTGTTCGAACGCGTAGGTTCCGGAGGTCGCGCGCAACCCGCCGGTCAGGGGGTACAGAATCGCGGAGCAGACCATCACGACGCCCGAGCTCGTGACGACCCGCGTGGGGCTGGTTCCGTACCGCATCACCCACCGCGAGCCTTCGAGCGTGAGCGCGTGGAGGTACTCGCCGCGCGCCCACGCGGCCCGTCTCCGGGTGCTCTTCTCGCCCAGATAGCACGTCCGCGCACGTCGCGGGAGGGCGTCCCGCTCGAACAGCCGGCGGAGCTCCCGGTAGGTCCAACTCGCCGCTTCGAGCGTCGCGACCCGCGTCTCCCGGTCGTCGGCGTCGTCGACGAGGGTCTCGTAGATCACCCGGTCACCGAAGTCGGTCCCGCGGTCGAGGCGCACGTCGGTGAAGCCGGCGCGGTAGAGCTTCGTCCGGTCGAGACTCGCCTCCCGGAGGTCGACGTCGTCGAACATCGCTCCCTCCACGTCGGCACCGTCGAAGCGCGCCCGGCGGGCATCCACCCGATCGAACGTCGCCCGCCTGCAGTCCGCGCCGGTGAGGTCGGCTCCGCGGAGGGTCGCGCCGGTGAAGTCCGCCCCGACGAGGCTCCGGTCGCGCAGCCACGACGCGCCCGCGAGGTCCGCCCCGCGGAGATCAGCGCCGTCGAGACGTTCACCCGGCTCGGGTCGGTGGGCATCGAGCGCCTCGCGCGTTTTGGGGCTGCCGTCGTGCCAGAAACAGCGATCGTCGTCGCCACGCACTGGCCGCCAGCAACACGCCGTGCCCCGGTCCGTGAGCAGTTCCACGTCCTCGACGTAGCCACATCGCGTCTCGGACATCGTTCGAAGCTGGCCCGAGAGTCGTTATAGGCCTTTTAGCCGGCGACGGGAGAACGCCGACCGACCCGGTTGCTCATCGGTGCGAAACGCGGTCAGCGACGGCGTTCCGGGTGGCCAGTACGGCGAACAGCCCCGCGCCGCCGGCGGCGACCGCGAGAGCGGGGTTCGAGAGCGCGAACGCAACGGCGCGGTCGAGCACGGTCGTGACCCATCCGAGAAGCAACTGCGACGGCAGCACCTCCCGTCCGGTGACGACGAGCGCCGCGACACCGGCCGCGAACAGCCCGCTCCCGATGCCGGAGTAGGCCGCGAACTTCCCGGCGTGCATCCCGGCGATCCCGGCGGGGATCGAGATCACCGAGCGGGCCACCGGGAGGAGTCGACTCCAGAACACCGACGACTCGCCGTACCGGCGGAACCAGCGCCTGGCGCGCGCGACGTCGGTCTCGGAGACCCGGACGTACGCACCGTAGCGATCGACGAGTGGCTGGTGGGCCGCATCGAAGACGTAGTACGCGAACAGACTCCCCGCCGTCCCACCCGCCATCACGACGAGCACGAACGCGGCGAAGCTCGCGGGGCCGTCGACGATCGCCGCGGCCGCGACGGGAACGACGAGTTCGCTCGGGACGAACGGGAAGAGCAACGAGGTTTCGAGAAACATGAAGACGAACAGCGCGAGCAGGCCGTACTGAGCGAGCAGCGTCGTCGCCGTCTCCTCGATGGGGATCCCGACGAGCATCGCCGACCGTACGCCGGTAGCGCTTTTGACGCTTTCACGTTCCCACCGAACCCACAGGTTTTAGCGCTCGGGCGCGCCGAATGAGGGTATGGCAGAGGGGATCGTCGGGGAGTTCCTCGCGCTCAAGGAGGAAACGGATGCCGACCTGCTGGCGATGCAGTGTGGCGATTTCTACGAGTTCTTCGGCGACGACGCCGAGTTCGTCGGCGAGGAGCTCGATCTCAAGATCTCCGAGAAGTCCTCGCACGGCTCGGCCTACCCGATGGCCGGCGTCCCCCTCACCGAACTCACACCCTACCTGAAGGCGCTCGTCGAGCGCGGCTACCGCGTCGCCGTTGCCGATCAGTACGAGGTCGACGGCGGCCACGAGCGCGCGATCGAACGGGTCGTTACTCCCGGAACGCTGCTCGAAACCACCGACAGCGAGGCGCGCTATCTCGCGGCGATCGTCCGCGAGGAGGGCGGAAACGACGAGGTGGACGAGAGCCGCTACGGCCTCGCGTTCGCGGACGTCACCACCGGCCGGTTTCACGCCACCGAGATCGTGGGCAGTAGCGAGGACGTGCTGACCGAGTGCTACCGGTTCGCGCCCGCCGAAATCCTTCCCGGTCCCGCGGTGCGAACCGATGACGACCTCCTCGGACGGCTTCGCGATCGCACCGACGGGACGCTCTCGCTCCACACCACCGACGCGTTCGCACCGGATACCGCACGCACGACCGTCGACGAGCAGTTCGGCTCCGAAGCGCTCGCGAGCGTCGGTCTGGACGGGGCGAGCGGGGCGATCCGGGCGGCCGGTGGGTTGCTCGATTACGTCGACGCGACCGGGGTCGGCACGCTCGCGTCGATGACCAGACTCCAGCCCTCACAGTCGAAGGAGGGCGTCGCGCTCGATGCGACCACCCAGCGCAACCTCGAACTCGTCGAGCCGATGGGTGAGGGCGGGCGGACGCTGCTCGACACCATCGACCACACCGTGACGAGCGCCGGCGGGCGACTCCTCCGCGAGTGGCTCTGTCGGCCGATCCGGGCGCACGAGGAGGTCGCCAGGCGGGCCGACGGCGTCGAAGCGCTCGCCGCGGCGGCGCTCGCACGCGAGGAGTTCCGCGAGACTCTCGGGGAGGCCTACGACGTCGAACGACTGTCGAGCAAGTCAGTGTCGGGCAGCGCCGACGCGCGCGACCTGCTCCGAGTGCGGGATTCGCTCGCCGTGCTGCCGCGGCTCGTCGACACCATCGAAGGCTCGCCGGACCTCCAGAATTCGCCGATCGCCGACGTGCTCGCGCGGCCGGACCGCGCCGCTGTCGAGGAGCTTCGGGAAGCGCTCGACGAGGCGCTCGCCGAGGACCCACCGGGGGGCGTCCGCGAAGGTGGTCTCATCCAGCAGGGGTACGACGACGACCTCGACGAGCTGATCGACGGTCACGAAGCGGCGCTCGACTGGATCGACGGCCTCGCCGATCGCGAGAAGCGACGCCACTCGATCACCCATCTCAGTACGGGGCGGAACAAAACTGATGGGTACTACATCCAGGTCGGCAACTCCGAGACCGACGAGGTTCCCGAAGAGTACGAGCAGATCAAGTCGCTGAAGAACGCGAACCGGTACACCACCGACGAGCTCGACGAGCGCGAGCGCGAGGTGTTCCGGTTCGAGGAACGCCGGAGCGACCTGGAGTACGAGCTGTTCTGCGAGCTCCGCGAGCGGGTCGCGGACGCGGCTGAGCTCCTTCAAGACGTCGGCCGTGCGCTCGCCGAGTGCGACTGCCTGTCGAGCCTCGCGGTCCACGCCGTGAGCCACAACTGGACTCGACCCGAACTCGTGGGTTCGGGCCTCGACATCGAGGGGGGTCGCCACCCGGTGGTCGAACAGGAGGTCGAGTTCGTCCCGAACGACCTCGCACTCACCGACGACCGGGCGTTCCTCGTGGTCACGGGGCCGAACATGAGCGGGAAGTCGACGTACATGCGCCAGACAGCCCTGATAACGCTGCTCGCCCAGATCGGGAGCTTCGTCCCCGCGAGGAGCGCACGGATCGCGCCGGTCGACGGCATTTACACCCGCGTGGGCGCGCTCGACGAGCTCGCCCAGGGGCGCTCGACGTTCATGGTCGAGATGGCAGAGCTCGCGAACATCCTCCACTCCGCGACCGACGAGTCGCTGGTGATCCTCGACGAGGTGGGTCGGGGCACCGCGACCTACGACGGTATCTCGATCGCGTGGGCCGCGACCGAGTATCTCCACAACGAGGTGCGCGCGAAGACGCTCTTTGCGACTCACTACCACGAACTCACCGGACTCGCCGAATACCTCGATCGGGTGGCGAACGTCCACGTTGCGGCGGACGAGCGCGGCGACGACGTGACCTTTCTCAGAACCGTCGAGGAAGGGCCGACCGATCGGTCCTACGGCATCCACGTCGCGGATCTCGCGGGGGTGCCGGAGCCAGTTGTCGGGCGCTCGCGGGACGTACTCGAAAAGCTCCGGGCGGAGAAGGCGATCGAAGCGCGCGGGTCGTCGTCGGGCGAGTCGGTCCAGGCCGTGTTCGATCTCGACTCGGGGTCGTTCCGTGGGTCGGCGAGTGCGGACGGCGGTCGGACGGCGGACGAACTCCCCGAAGGGGGGACGACCGAGGACGAGACCGTTGGCGGATCGCTCGATCCCGACGCCGAATCGGTGCTCGACGCAGTACAGGAAACGAACATCGACGAGACGTCGCCGATCGACCTTATGAGTCGGGTCGAGGAGTGGCAACGGCGACTCGACGACACGGAGGACGACGAATGAGCGACGGGGCGGACGGCGACGAAGCGGCGAGCGAAATCCACCGGCTCGACCAGGCGACGATCGAGCGTATCGCGGCGGGCGAGGTGGTCGAGCGCCCTGCCTCCGCGGTGAAGGAACTGGTCGAGAACAGCCTCGACGCCGAGGCCTCGCGGGTGCGGGTCGTGGTCGAGGCGGGCGGCACCGACGGGATCCGCGTGACGGACGACGGGCACGGGATGAGCGCCGAGGCGGTCGAGCACGCGGTCGAGAAACACACCACGAGCAAGATCGCGGACATCGACGATCTGGAGGCCGGCGTCGGGAGCCTGGGCTTTCGGGGCGAGGCGCTCGCGGCGATCGGTGCAGTCTCGCGGCTCACGATCCGAACCAAACCTCGGGGAGCGAACCGTGGCACCGAACTCCGGATGGCGGGCGGCGAGATCGAGAGCGTAGAGCCCGCGGGCTGCCCCGAAGGCACCACCGTCGAGGTCGAGGACCTCTTCTACAACGTCCCTGCGCGCCGGAAGTACCTCAAACAGGACGCCACCGAGTTCACCCACGTCAACCGGGTGGCGACGGGCTACGCGCTCTCGAACCCCGAGGTGGCGCTCGCGCTCTCCCACGACGGTCGCGAGGTGTTCTCGACCACCGGCCAGGGCAGTCTGGAGGCGACAGTTCTGGCGGTCTATGGCCGCGACGTCGCGACGGCCATGCTGCCGATCGGCGCACGCACGGAGAGTGAAGCCGACGATACGGAGGAGGCTGCGATCGAGGAAAGCGACACCGACGGACCGCTCGACGAACTTTCTGGAGTCGTCAGCCATCCCGAGACGACTCGCGCGAGCCCGGAGTACTGCTCGGTGTTCGTCAACGGCCGGTACGTGAGTGCGACCGCGGTCCGGGACGCGATCGTGGCGGCCTACGGCAGCCAGCTCGCACCGGATCGCTACCCCTTCGCCGTCCTGTTCCTCTCGTTGCCGGCGAACCAGATCGACGTGAACGTCCATCCCCGAAAGCGCGAGGTCCGCTTTGCCGACGAGGACGGCGTGCGCGATCAAGTCCGGACCGCGGTCGAGAGCGCACTCATGCGTGAGGGTGTGGTCCGCTCCGGCGCACCACGCGGTCGATCGGCACCCGAGCAAACCCCGATCGAACCCGAGCGCGGGGCTCCGGACACAGCCGAGGAGGCTGCGTCGATCGAGCGGACTCGATCCACCGACACCACGGACGAGACGAGAACGGATCGAGACGACTCCGGAACCGAAACGACGGGGACCGGGTCCACCGACGCCGAGCCCGAACAGCCCCCAACTCGTGGATCGAACACGGCGACTTCGCCGGAGCCGACGGAGGCCGAGAATGGGGCGACGACATCCGACCGGACCACTCGAACAGCCGACGATGCGCCCCACGAACCGAACGGCGAGCCATCCGCCGCCGATGACGACGACCGACAGCGCGCTCCGGCGGACGCAGGGAAGTTCACCGACACGGCCGAACAGACCACGCTCGCCGGCGATCGGGTACCGGACGATCACGCGTTCGATCGGCTCCCGCGACTCCGGGTGCTCGGCCAGCTCCACGACACCTACATCGCCTGCGAGTCGCCCGACGGCCTCGTCCTGATCGACCAGCACGCTGCCGACGAGCGGATCAACTACGAGCGCCTCCGCGAGCGCACCGCGAACGAGACGTCGGTCCAGCAGCTCGCCGATCCCGTCGAAATCGAACTCACGGCGGCCGAAACCGAGCTGTTCGCATCGTTCGCCGACGCGCTCGCGGAGCTCGGCTTCGAGGCGTCGCGGACCGACGATCGGACGGTGGAAGTCCGGGCGGTGCCGGCGGTGCTCGACGGCGCGGCCGATCCTGACCGCCTCCGGGACGCGCTCTCCGGGCTCGTCGGCGACGGGGAGCCACGCGAGTCGATCGAGCACGACGCCGACGCGCTGCTCGCGGATCTCGCGTGCTACCCCTCGATCACGGGCAACACCTCGCTCGCCGAGGGCAGCGTGATCGAGCTGCTCCGCGCGCTCGACGACTGCGAGAACCCCTACGCCTGCCCGCACGGCCGGCCGGTCGTGATCGAGGTCGGGAAGGGAGAGCTCGACGACCGCTTCGAGCGCGATTATCCTGGGCACGCCGGCCGGCGAACGTGAGCGGCTCCGGGAGGATCGACCCCGATAGTTATTGTCGGTGGTTTCGATGGTGAAACGATGACCGACCTCCTCGCGTTCGGTGCGGCGGTCCTCGAACTCACCGCGCCCCGCCACGAGCGCCTCGAAACCACCGACCAGTTGGAAGTCGCAGCGACGGGCCCGGCGGCGAACGCCGCGGTGACGGCCGCACGGCTCGGGGGCGACGCGGCGTGGCTCTCGAAGCTCCCGAACGACGCGCTCGGCCGGCGCGTCGTCGCCGAACTCGGCTCTCACGGCGTCGAAACCGCGATTCGGTGGGCCGACGAGGGCCGCCAGGCGCTCGCGTTCGCCGAGCGGGCGGGGCCGCCGCGCGGGAACGCGCGCATCGACGATCGAACGGCGAGTACGATCACGTCGGCGACTCCCGAGGAGCTCCCGTTGTCGTCGGTCGACGACCCGAGGATGGTGTTCGTCGACGCCACGCTCCCGACGCGCTCGGCGACGCTCGCCGACACGGCCGCGACTCTCCTCGCCGAGACCGGCGATGCGGGGACCGAAACCGTGCTCGGGCTCGGTCGCGAGGAGCCGTCCACGGCGACGGTCGAGGAGCTGCTCTCCACTGTGGACACCCTGATCGCGGCCGAGGCGGGCGCGGCGGCGCTCGGCGACCGCGCGAACCCGACCGAGACCGCCCACGCTCTCGCGGCCGAGCACGACCTCTCGACCGTGGTGATCGCGCGCGACGAGCACAGCGTGGTCTGGGACGACCGGACCGTCCACGAGCGCGCGCCGCCCGCGACCGAGACGGTCGACGAGCGCGGCGCGTTCGACGCGCTCTGTGGCGGATTTCTGGCCCGCCGCGCCGCCGGCGAGGACGCCGGCACGGCGCTCGCGACCGGGATCGCGAGCGAGGCGCTCGCACGGACCGTTCCGGGCCCCGTTCCGGCGATCACCGCCGAGGAGGTCGAGCGGTGTACCGCGTCGGTGACCGATCCCGGGATGGGGGAGTGACCCGCCGACGAACGTGTGCCTCCGCGGCCAGGACGGACAACGGCTAAACCTACTGGGGGCGTGCTGCCGGTATGCACGTGGTGATCGTCGGTGCGTACGGCAGCGCGGGAGTCGCAGTCGCCCAGGAACTCGTCGAGCGACGGGACGAAAGCTCCGAAGACGTCGAGCTCACGCTCGTCGACGACGGCGAGCCGGGTGGCGGGTTGTGTATCCTCCGTGGCTGCATGCCCTCGAAGGAAGTGCTCTCGGCCGGTGCACACCGGTTCCAGGCCCGCCACGATCACCGACTCTCGGGATCGCTCCCCGACGTCGATCTCGAGTCGGTGGTCGAAACCAAGAACGAGCACACGTCGAACTTCGCGGCCCATCGCCGGAGCGCGGTCCACGACCTCGCCGAGCGCGAGAACGTCGAGTTCCTCCACGAGACCGCACGGTTCGTCGACGATCACACGGTCGCGGTGGGTGATCGGACGATCGAGGCCGACTACGTCGTGATCGCCACCGGCTCGACCGTGAACGTCCCCGACCTCCCCGGGATCGACGAGGTCGAGTACATGACCAGCGCGGACGTGCTCGATAGCACGACGTTCCCCGACAGCGGGGTCGTGATGGGCTTTGGCTACGTCGGGATCGAGATGATCCCCTACCTGAGCGAGGCGGCAGGGATGGATCTCACGGTGATCGAACACGACGCGCGCCCGCTCGACGAGGCCGATCCCGAATTCGGCGACGCGCTGCTCGACATCTATCGCGAGGAGTTCGGGATCGAGGTGTTGACCAACACGTACGAGCAGTCGGTCGAACCTCACGGGGACGGGGTCCGTCTCCACGTCGAGCGCGACGGACGGGACGAAACGCTTGACGCCGACGAACTGTTCCTCTTCACGGGCCGTCGGCCGGCGTTCGACGGACTCGGGATGGAGCACACGGCGCTCGATCTCGACCCGGCGACGGGTGCAGAGACGATCGAGCACGCGACGATGCAGCCCGAACCGGGGTGGGTCGCGGACACGATGCAGGCCGAAGCCGACCCTCGGACCTTCGTCGTCGGCGACGTCAACGGCAAGGAGCCGATCCTCCACGTCGCCAAGGAGCAAGGGTTCACCGCCGGCCGAAACATCCTCGCTCACGCTGCCGGCGAGGAACTCGAAGCGTACGAGAACGTCCACCACCACGTGATGTTCTCGGGACTCGGGGTGTACCCGTTCGCGCGGGTGGGCCACTCCGCAGCGACGGCCGAAGAGGCCGGCCTCGACGTCGCGACCGCGACTCGCCAAGCGTCGGACGACGGCGTGTTCAAGACCAAAGACGTTCCCGAGGGGTTGGCGCGCCTCGTGGTCGACAAAGAGGACGGCACGGTGCTCGGCTATCAGGGCCTCCACTACCACGCCGACGTGATGGCGAAGACGATGCAGGTGATCGTCGAGCGTGGGATGGACGTTCGCGAGATCCCTGACCGGGCGTATCACCCGACGACGCCCGAGATCCTGGACGGGTTGTTCCGCGAAACGAGCGCCGAACTGGAGTGACGTCGGGGAGCAGCCGAACTCGCGTCGAGACATCGAGCGCGTGCCGAGATCGAACTCGTCGATGGAGTTAACCGATAGTGGGTCATAGTGGGTCACATCATGGAGATCGAGACCGACGACATCCGCACCAAGGAGGCGGACGACCGCGGGCGACTGTACCTCGGCACCGAGTACGCGAACAAGCACGTTACCGTCGCCGTCGTCGACGTCGAAACCGACCGACCGGACGAGGACGAACTCGCGGCGGCGTACCGCGACGCGGCCGAGTCCGCACGCGAAGTCACCGACGACTGGGAGCACGCATCGGACGAAGCGTGGGAGTCCCTCGGTCCGTCCCCTCGCATCGAGGGCAGCGGCGACGATGAGTGAGGAGGGGGCGGACGTCCGGCGCGGGGACATCGTTATCGTCGAACTCGATCCGACGCGCGGACACGAGATGCGAAAGACGCGTCCAGGCGTCGTCGTCCAGAACGACGTCGGCAACCGGAACGCGAGCACGACCGTCGTCGCCCCCGCAACGACGACCCACCGCGGGTATCCCTTCGAGGTACTCGTTCCCGCTGCCGGGAGCGATTTCGAGCAGGATTCGTCGGTTCGCGTCGATCAGCTCCGAACGGTCGATATCGCCGAACGAATCCGATCCGTCGTCGGCCGGCTGTCGGCGTCGGTCATGCGCGACGTCGACGACGCGCTGCGGATCGAACTCGCGCTGGACTGAACGTACCCGTCCCACGACCGCGGCCCGAATCGGGTGAGGAAACGTCCGTACTCTCCCATACCCGTATATAGACGAGGTTTAACCGCCAGGTGACCGATTCGTAAGCATGGCGAGCGACCCCGCGAGCGTCCGCGACCGAGTACGGGAGCTGTTCGCGCTCGAACGCGACGTGCTCGTGCTCTCGGTCGCGATGTTCGCGTTCAGCCTCGGGTTCCAGATGACGAGCCGGTATCTCGGGGAGTACATGGTCGCGCTCGGCGCGAGTGCGTTCGTCGTGGGACTCTACGGCACCTTTTCGAACGTGATCAGCGCAGTCTATCCCTACCCCGGCGGCGCGATCTCGGATCGAATCGGCTCGCGGTACGCGCTCACCGTCTTCGGGCTGCTCTCGGCGGTCGGCTTCGCGGTGTGGCTCGTCGCGCCAGCGTTCGGCGCGCTCGCTGTCCCCCTGATCTTCGTCGGGCTCGTCTTCGCCCAGGCGTGGAAGTCCTTCGGGCTGGGGGCGACGTTCGCCATCGTCAAACAGAGCGTACCGCCCGCGCGGCTCGCGGAGGGCTTTGCGAGCACTGAGACGTTCCGCCGGACCGCGTTTCTCGTTGGACCGCTGCTCGCGGCCGGGGTGTTCGCCATCCTCGGGGCGACCGACACCGGATCGATGGCCGACGCGCAGGTGGTCGAGGCATTCGTCGTCATTCTCGCGATCGCGGTCGTCTTCGCCGTCCTCGGCACGCTCGCCCAGCACGTCCTCTACGATTCCGCTGGCGACGACTTCGGGAAGGCGTTCGAGGGAGTCTCGCAAGTCGCCAACGATCTTCGAAATCTGCCCCCGGAACTCCGCCCGCTGCTGATCGGCGATACCCTGGTACGGTTCGCCAACGGGATGGTGTACGTCTTCTTCGTACTCGTCGTCACCCGGTTTCTGGGCGTCGGTTTCTCGGCGACGCTCCCCGTCGTCGGGACCGTCGATCTCTCGCCCCAGGCGTACTTCGGCGTACTCCTCGGGATCGAGATGGCGGTCGCGCTCCTGACGATGATCCCCGTCGCGAAGCTCACGCGACGGGTGGGACTCAAACCCGTCGTCGCGGTCGGGTTCGCGGTGTACGCGGTCTTTCCCGCGCTGCTCGTCGCCGCGCCGCCGGATGCGGGGGTGCTCGCGGCGCTGTTTGCCCTCTCGGGACTGCGCTTTGCGGGACTGCCGGCGCACAAGGCACTCATCGTCGGGCCGGCGGAGCAGGGGGCGGGCGGTCGCGTCACCGGCTCGTACTACCTCGTTCGCAACGTCGTCGTGATCCCGAGCGCGGCGCTCGGCGGCGTGCTCTACGGCGGGCTGGCGGTGCCAGACGTCGGCACGTTCGCCGGGAGCCCGCCGCTCGCGTTCGGCGCAGCGACGGTCATTGGACTCCTCGGTACGGGCTACTTCCTCGTCTTCGGCGAGGAGTTCGCGGCCGTCGGTGGCTGACTACATGGATCGAACGGTCCGCTACCACGCCGAGTACCCGCCGTCGACGACGAGTCCGTGGCCGGTGACGTAGGAGGACTCGTCGCTGGCGAGGAAGGCGATGCAGTCGGCGATCTCCTCGGGCTCGCCGAGTCGGCGGAGGGGGTACTGAGCGGTCATCCGCTCGCGCGCGGTCTCGGGGTCGTCCTGGGATTCGAAGTACTCACGGCCGAGTGCGGTGTCGGTGAAACCCGGACAGACGGCGTTCGCGCGCACCCCGTGTGGCCCCGCCTCGGCGGCCACCGCGCGGGTGAAGTTGAGCACCGCGCCCTTCGTGAGCGAGTACACCGACTGTTTCGGCAGGCCGAGCACGCTCGCCAGCGACCCGACGTTCACGATCGCGCCCGATCCCTGGGACTTCATCGCCGGCAGGGCGGCGTGACAGCCGTTCCACACCCCTCGAAGATTGACGTCGAGGACTCGATCGAACGTCTCGGTATCGGTCTCCTCGACGACCGCCGGCGGCTGACCGATCCCGGCGTTGTTGACCAGCGCGTCGAGACTGTCCTCGGCGGCGATGGATTCGACGAGATCCACGAACGCCGCCTCGTCGCGCACGTCGAGTTCGTGGAACGTCGCGTCGCCGTCCGCCGCTTCGATCCGCTCGACGGTCTCCTTGCCGCCCTCGCGGTCGACATCGGTCACGATCACCCGAGCGCCTTCCTCGGCGCAGCGCTCCGCGGTCGCACGCCCGATCCCCGCCCCCGCACCCGTCACGAGCACCGTTCGATCGTCGAATCGCATGGAACGACCACCACAGGCCGGCGATATAAACCCGATCGGTCGTGAACGAACGATCGTCACCTTCGATCGGATCGTCGGCGATCGGGAGCACGACGGATCGAAGTCGGCTCCGACGGGTCGCCGAAAGAACGAACCACGCCGCCGACCATCGGGTCGTATGGCAGCCGACCAGCCACTCGCCGGCCACGCGGCGATCGTCACCGGAGCCAGCTCGGGGATCGGGAGCGCGACGGCGCACGCGCTCGCACGTGAGGGGGCCGACATCGTGCTCGCCGCACGGCGGGAGGAACGCTTGGAGGAACTCGCCACGGAGCTCGAAGCCGATCACGGCGTCGCGACCCTCGTCGCGCCGACCGACGTCACCGAGGAGGACGCGGTTGCGGACCTCGTGGATGGGACGGTCGACGCGTTCGGCAGCCTCGATGTGCTCGTCAACAACGCCGGCCTCGCGCGCGGGGCCGACGTCGGGACCCTCTCGACCGAGGAGTACCGCACCATGATGGGCGTCAACGTCGACGGGTGTTTCTTCACGACGCGCGCGGCGCTGCCGCATCTCCGGGCGTCCGAGGGCAACCTGATCTTCGTCGGGAGCTTCGCGGGGCAGTACCCCCGCCCGTTCAACCCGGTCTACGCCGCGACGAAGTGGTGGGTCCGCGGGTTCGCCCACAGCGTCGCCGGCGCGGTCGGGGAGGCGGGCGTCGGCGTCACCGTGGTCAACCCCTCGGAGGTGCGGACGGAGTTCGGTGACGACGAGACCTTCGAGGAACGGTTCGACGAGGGCGAGGTCACCGAGCCCGACGAGATCGGCGACGCGATCGCGTTCGCCGCGCGCCAGGACCGCTCGACCGTGAGCGAACTCGACCTCTTCCGGCGCGACAAGTTCAGCGACTTCTGAGTTCGACCGCGAGCGCGTCGGCGGGGTCGGCCGGGCCGCGGACGTATCTCGTGGGATCGCGCTCGACCGCGAAAGCGTGGATCGTGACCACCAGACGCTCCGAATCGAGCGTCGCGCGTAGAACGGGGCCGACGCTCGTGATCGCGACGTACGGCGGCGCGGCGACTGGTTCGGCCGTGAGCTCCGCGCCGAGTGCGTCGATGGCCCCCGCGAGCATCGCCGGGAGGCGATCGAGCACGCCCGCACGATCGAGCCTCCGCTCGAACGGATCGACCACCGCCGCGCGGTCGGGGGTCGTGTCGCCGTCCCACGAGTCGGCGACGACGTCGGCGCACACGAGCACGGTGTCGAGCAGGTCGGCGTGAGTCGTGAGAAGATGCTCGCGAACGGTGGCCGCCCGGGACATCGCTTGCGGGCTCACTCCGCGGGCGCGGCGGCGCAGTTGTTCGGTCCGAGTTCGAGTTCGAACGCGGTCTCGTCGTCGGCGTTCTCCTGTCCGCGGTTGATCGCGACGATCCGTTCGTGGTTCGCCGGCCGCGGCCCCATCCCGTCGAGCAGCCGCTCGACGAATTCTTTCCTGCCCATCGAGAAGGCGGGAAGTCGCTCGCGGAGGTCACCGAGCCGCGCGGTGTACGCACCGCCAGCTTCCGGCTGTTCAGACGGACCGTGGTGGCCCGGCGCGACGAGAAGATCGTCGTCGAGCGCGTCGAAGCGCCCGGTCAGCGTGTCGTGGAGCGTTCCGGCGAGGTCGCGCGCACCGTCGGCACCGGCTTCGAGGTCCGGCCGTGGAACGCCATCGAGGAACAGCGAGTCGCCCGTGAGCAGGGCGTCGCCGGCTCGGAACGCGAACGCACCCGAGGTGTGGCCCGGTGCGGCGATCGCTTCTATCACCGTGTCGCCGAGCGCGAGTGCTTCGCCGTCGGCGACTGTCGTGACGCCGTCGACGCCACGCGCGGCGGCAGGCTCGGGGAAGAGTGGCTCAGCGCCGGTTTCGGTCGCGAGTCGCCGGACGCCGCTCACGTGGTCGGCGTGGAGGTGGGTGTCGATCACGTAGCGGAGATCGACCCCGCGATCCGCCGCATCCGCGACGTACCGATCCGTGAACGCTCGGAGCGGATCGATCACCGCCGCCTCGCCGCCGGCGTGGACGAGATACGCGAGGCAGCCGCTGGAGGGTCGGCGATACTGAATGATGGTTGCGGGACCGCCGGAGTCGATCTCGCTTGCGCGATAGACCCGCGCCCAACCCGTCATCCCCTCGGCGAGGTTGCGGGCCGCGACGCCCGCCCCGGCGAGCAGGTCGGCGACGTGATCGCTCGCCTCGCCGCGGCCACAGACCACCGTGATCGGCTCGTCGAGGTCGAGATCGGCGGCGAGGTCGTCGACTCCGCCGGTGACCTCGGCCTGGAGGAACCGGGCGTAGGGGACGTGCTCGTGCTCGATCGACGATCCTTCGATGGCCCACGACGCGATCTCGTCGCGGTCGCGGACGTCGAGTACGCTCACCCGATCGCCGGCGTCGATGGCGCGCGCGAGTTCGGCGGGCACGAGTGCGTCCATGCTCGATCCGGGTTCGGAGTCGCTCATGCGTGTGGTAGGCGTCCGCAGCCGATATACTGTGGGGCGGAACCACTCGGACTACGGTCGGCGCGCGGCGGGCGCGTCGCGGTGTGGAGACGCGCCCGCTCGTGCGAGGTCTGCGCGAGCGGTGCGAGGCGTGAGCGAAGTGAGGGCCTCGACCGCGAACGGCGAGCGAAGCGAGCAAACGAAGGAATCGGTTGGGGAGGGTGTGGCTCGCGGTTCTCGTTTGTATCGTGAGTCGCATGCGTACGGATCAGCCGTCCACTCTCTGCTCATGGGCGACGCTCGATCGGCCCCCGGACAGTATAAGCGTCGACCACGATAGCTGGTGTCATGGACGGCGAGACCCTGATCGACGACGTGCGCGAGGCGAAGGCGACCCGGCTCGATCGGCTCGGCGGGACCAAGTGGCTGCTCGCGGCGACGGGGGCCGATCTCGAAACCGAGCGCGTCCTCCGGGTGGCGGCGGCGAGCGAGACGGCCGCCGCCGAGACGTTCGAACGGTGGGCCGACGACGAGGGGAACGATCGGGCGCGCGAGGCGTTCGCGTCGGTCGCGGCGCTCGAACGCGATCACGCGGCCCGGGTCGTGGACCATCTCGACGGCGAGTCCGAGTCGGAGGTCGACTTCGAACCGGAAGCCGAGTCTGGCGCGCTTCACGAGTTCCTTCGAGGTCTCGACGGGACGCCCGAGCGCGTCGGCGCGGGCCTCGTCGGACGGCCGCTCGTGAGCGACCGCACCACCGTCCAGATCGTGAGCTTCTTCGTCAACGAGGCGGATGAGCGCCGCGCCGATCTCTTTCGAGAGCTCCGAACCGAGACCGACGAACTCCTCGACGAAGGGGCGACGGTGCTCGATGGGGTCTGCACCGTGGACGACGACTGGGAGCGCGCCCGCGCGGCCGCCACGGGGACGATCGACATCGCGTACGACGAGTTCGCGGACGATCTCGGCGCGATGGGACTCGACCCGCGCTCGATCTGCTGAGTCGTGCCGTCGGTCGCGGCTGCGGTGTGGCTGCCGGGTCGCTCGCAACCGAGTACGGGTGCCGAGAGCGGAGCGTGTCTCAGATCGAGAACTCGTAGAGATCGTCGCCGACGTGGTGGAGCGACTCGACGACCTTCCCCGAATCGCCAGTCATCTCCTCGCCGTCGACGAGCGCGCGACCGATCGCGAGAGCCTTGCCGTGGGTCTCTTCGACGATCACGACGTGCTGGCCCGCCTCGATCCCGGGATCGGCCTCGGTGATGCCCGGCCGCATCACGTCAGCGCCGTCGGAGACGAACGAGATCGCGCCGGTGTCGACGGTGACCACGCCCGTCTCGGCCGGGTGGGCGTTCGCACCGCGCACGGTGAGGAAGGGCTCGTCGTCGAGGTATATCACGAGCGGCTCGCCGTCGACGAGGACGAGATCACGGTCGCTCTCGGCGAACTCGACGCGCTCGTAGGTGTCGCCAGCGAGATCGACGCCGAGCCGATCGGCGAGCGTCCGCTCGATTTCGTCGACCGCGTCGCTTCTGAGGTGGTGGCGGGATCTGACCTGCATACCCTCCCGTACCCATCGGCGGTGATAAATCGTGCGCCAGCGACGCGGACACAACGCGAACACGACAGCGTGCCGACGCGAAGAGGTAAGTGCGCGGCTGCCGAAGGAGGTCGTATGTGGGGGTCCCGGCGCACCCGGGAAAGCAAAACGGTCACCTGTATTGCGTGCGGCGGCTCGGTCCGGCGCTCCGAGGCGCGCGAGTACGACAAGCACGGCAATCGGTGGGAGCGCAGCGGCAAGGAGTTCGAACACCTCTGCAAGGACTGCTACCGGGATCTCTGCCACCAGCCACGCGACGAGCTCGAAGCCCTCCTCGTCGAGATCCACGCCGTCGAGGGGACCGATTCACGCACCGCGTTCCTCCGGCGGTACGGGGAGCTCGTCGAGGAGCGCTACGGCCCGCTGGAAGAGCGCGAGCGCTGAGTGCCCCGCCTTCGGACGTGTCACCGCCGCCGTCGATCACGCTGCCAGAACGACTAATTGTCGGCTCCCCGTAGCGCCGTCATGAGCGATCAAGCAGCCGCCGGCACCACCGAGGGCCAGGGACCGGTCGAGATCGACGAGGAGCTCGCCCGCCACCTCGAAAACAAGCGCGAAGAGCTGTTCGAGAAGTTCGGGATCCACGAGGAGTTCCCCGACGAAGTGCTCGACGAGGCCGAGGCCCGCACCGAGGACGTCAAAAGCGAGATCGACGACGAGCTCGACGATCGCCGAGATCTCCGGGATCTGACGACGTGGACCACCGACCCGGTCGACGCGCGGGACTTCGACGACGCGCTCAGCATCGAGAAGGGTGAGGAGGAGTTCGTCCTGTGGGTCCACATCGCGGACGTGACCCACTACGTCCACCCCGAAAGCGAGATGTGGGCCGAGGCGGTCGAGCGGGCGAACACGGTCTACCTCCCGGATCACACCGTCCACATGCTGCCCGCGACGCTCGCCGAAACCGTGTGTTCGCTCGTGCCCGACGAGGACCGCCTGGCGCACACCGTCGAGATGCATCTCGACCGCGAGACTCTCTCCTTCGAGTCGATCGACATCTACAAATCGGTGATCCGGAGCGACGAGCGGCTGACCTACACCCAGGCCGAACGCCGGCTCGACGATCCCGAGAGCGCGCTCCACGAGGAGAGTTCCTTGGTGTTCGAACTCGCCGACCGTCTCCACGAACAGCGCAAAGAGGATGGATCACTCGTCCTGAATCCGCGCCGGGACCGCGCCCACACCATCATCGAGGAGTGCATGCTGAAGGCGAACAAGGCCGTGACCCACGAACTGATGTGGGATCGAGGGGTCGAGGCGATGTACCGCGTCCACCCCCAGCCCTCACCCGACCAGTGGGACGACGCGCTTCAGGAGATTCAAGAGCTCGACGGCGTGTCGATCCCCGGCGACGCGTGGGGCGACGATCCCCGAATCGCCGTGAACGCCACCCTGGAGGAAGCCCCCGAGCGACAGTTGGGGAAGATACAGTACGCCGTGATGAAGGTGATGCCGCGCGCGCGCTACATGAACGACCCCTTCGGCGGGCACCACGCGCTCAACTTCGACATCTACGGGCACTTCACCAGCCCGATCCGGCGGCTCTCCGATCTGGTGAACCACTGGATCGTCCACGCGAACGACGTGCCCGAGAACCTGCTACAGCTGTGTGATCACGCCTCCGACCAGCAGCAGGCCGGCGAGAAGTGCGAACGCGAGTACAAGCAGTTCCTGGAGGAGGTGGGCTTGGATGCGGATGCGGTGAACAATCGGGGAATCGAGGTTGTCGGGGAAGACTAATTTCCAGTAGATAGTGTTCCTCATGCCCATCCATCGGGAACGAAGAACTCGCTGTCGGTCAGGTCAACCCTATGACTTTCCAGCCGATTGACCGCACCCACGACCCGCGCCACCGGGAGTGAATCCTCCGGCAGGAAACCATCGCGCGAACGTGTGACAACGACTACTCCGCGATCGCCTGGGCGATCAGCGCGATGATGATGATCGGGATGCCGATACCCGAGGCGATCAACACCACGAGAATCAGGACCTTTCCGACGGTGCTCGCGTCGCCCCAGATCGATCGCCGTGCGTCGTTGATGCTCTCCGCGAGATCGTTGATCGCGCCCATGCAGAGAGAATCGAGACGGAACGTGTTCATCGCTGGGCCGGCCAGCGCAAGCAACGGGGCCGTTCAGTCACCGTTCGATCGGACGGCGAAGCCACAATCGATCGGTGGTTCGTCGATCTCGGCCGTTCAGTCGGTCGCCGTCTCCGCGGCGCTCGGAGTCCGACTCGCGCTCTGGAGCTTGCCGATCCGCCACCGGAGGACGACGACCGTCACGAGGCCCACGACGAGGGCACCGTTCATGACGTACAGCGCGCTCGTGTAGTTCCCCGTCGATTCGAGGATCGTCGAGGCGAGCTGTGGGCCGGCCACGCCGGCGACGCCCCACGCCGTGAGCGCGTAGCCGTGGATCGCGCTGACTTCCTCCGTGCCGAAGAGGTCGCTGAGGTACGCCGGCAGGCAGGCGAACCCGCCGCCGTAGCACGTGATGACGAGGAAGATGATCCCCGCGAGGAGCCAGACGCCCGTGACCTGTGGCATCAGGAAGAAGGCGACGATCTGAATGGCGAAAAACGCCGCGTACGTCGTCGTCCGGCCGATGTAGTCCGACAGACTGGCCCACACGATGCGGCCGCCGCCGTTGAAGATGCCGATGTAGCCGGTGATGAACGCGGCGGTCGTCGCGCTCGCGCCGGCGATCTGCTGGAGCATCGGCGAGGCAAAGGCGAGCAGCATGATGCCCGCGGAGACGTTGATGAAGATGATGAGCCACACCATCCAGAAGCGTGGCGACGTGCGCGCTTCCTTCGCAGTGAGGTTGCTGATTCCCGACAGCGCGCTTCTCGCCTCCTCCTGGTTTTCCGGCGTGTCCTCCATCCCTTCGGGGAGCCATCCGTCCGGCGGCTTGGCGAGATAGCTCGATCCCGCCGCCATCAGAACGAAGTACAGCGCTCCGAGGGCGAAAAAGGCCGTCGCGACGCCGTAGCCCTGGATCAGGAAGTTCCCGAGCGGGCCGGTCAGCAGCGCGCCGGCACCGAACCCCATCACCGCGAGGCCGGTGGCCATCCCCCGACGGTCGGGGAACCACTCGACGAGCGTTCCAATGGGTGTGATGTATCCGAGCCCGATCCCCATCCCGCCGACGACCCCGAACGTGGCGAGGAACAGCGGGAGGCTTCCGAGGAGGACACTCACGCCGGAGCCGATCATCCCGAGACCGTACAGGACGGCCGCAGCCAGCCCGGATTTCCGTGGGCCGTACTTCTCGACGTAGCTACCCAGGAAGGCGGCCGTGATCCCGAGGACGAACACCGCGATGGAAAAGGCGGTCGTCACGCTCGACGTGCTCCACCCCTGCGTCTCGTTCAGCGGTATCTGGTAGATACTGTACGCGTAGATGCTGCCGATCGACAGGTGGATCGCGACGGCCGACGCCGCGATCAACCACCGGTTCTTGTCCGTGCCTGTGGATGACATCCTCTAACGGCACGGTCTATCGTTAATAACAAGTTTTGGTTGACGAAGCGGTTGCCGATTCTTGCGTACCGAGAAACGAAGTTTTCTTTGCACTAACCAGTTACAGTTCTGTCGCCAAAACGAGCTTCGCATCGAATCGGCTCCGAAGTGCAGCTCCGCGGTCCGAACGCGCCACGCCGATCACTCGCTCATCGAGGCGGGGACGGTCGGGACGACCGGCATTCGCGATGTCGCGAGATATGTCGCCTTCCGGAGTGCGCCCTTCGCGTACTGGCGCGCGCTCCGGTGGATCGGGGTGCGCTTGCCCCTGATCTCGGTCGCGCCCGCACGCATCGCCTCGACGACCGCCCTCCCGTCGATGGCCGCGGGGCGAAGCGACGCCGCGTCGAGGTCGATCCGGATCTCGGTGTACGCTCGGCCGACGTTCGGGAGGATGTGGGCGTCGCTCGCGCCGACCTTCGGATACTCGCGGGCAGCGGCGAAGGCCTTTGCCCGGCGGTTCCGATAGCCCGTGAACACCATCGAGTTGTATACCTCGATCGCGTCACAGTCGGTGAGGTTGCGCTTCCTGACGCCGTGACGGCTCCGCTGGAAAGGGTGGGGAACGACTGCGACGCCGCCGAGGTCGCGGATTCGTTCGACCGTTTCGGCGAGCGGTCGGCCGCGCTCCGGTCTGGTCTCCACGCCGATGGCGAGCAGGTGGCCGTGGCTGGTCGAGACCTCGACGCCGGGGATCCCGAGCAGACCGTACTCGGGTGCGAGTTCGGCCGCCCGGAGCGACTCCTCGATCGCGTCGTGATCGGTGACGACGATCCCGTCGAGGTCGATCTCGCTCACGTGTTCGAGGAGGAGTTCGACCGGCTCCCGGCCGTCGTACGAGCCCTCGGAGTGAACGTGTGGGTCGATGGCGACCGTGGCCGTCTGGCTCATCGATGACGATCCTATCACCCGATCGGTAATAACGATTGCTCCGACGGATGGAGCGGTAGCTGTGTGGCACAGGATGCCCCACCGCGAGCGACCGGAGGGAGCGAGCGGGCGCGAGGACGACCACGGTCGCAGCGAAGCTGCTCCCTGCTCTTGCTCGCTTCGCTCGCAAGAACGAGGGAGGTCCGACGCGCTTTTTCCCCACGTTTTTGCAAGCGAAGGAGCGACCGTAGGGAGCGACTGAGCGAAGCAAAAAGTGGAATGGACTCGCTGGGATTCGAACCACGCCGAGACGGTCCTGCTCGCTCCCTACGGTCGCTGTGCGGGCTGCGACTCGTCTACTTCGGAATCCCAGCTTGATCATTCTCGCTCGTAAAACTCGCTCCGATGGACTCGCTGGGATTCGAACCCAGGGCCTCTTCCTTGCGAAGGAAGCGATCTACCGCTGATCTACGAGCCCGCACACGGTCTTATCCGGGCGGCCCGCTTGTAACTTGCGTTCTGTCCCGGGGTTCGCCGACCGCCAGCAGACCCATCCGCCCGGCGAGCAGTCCGAGCAGGAACCCGGTGAAATGCGCCACGAGAGCAACCTGGAGTGAACCAGTCAACACCGTAACGACGACCGCGAGCACGACGAAGATCGCGATCTGTGCTCGCCGACCCAATCGGAGTACGTCGAGCACTGACCCCGACACCCGATTGCTAGCGGCGACGTACCCCAGCAGCGCGAAGATCGCGCCACTCGCGCCGAGCACCCGGCTTCCAGGGAGGAAGATCACTTGGGCGAGTCCTGCGAGCACGCCCGTCGTAATGAAGAAGGCGTGATACCGAAATCCCGTGGTCGAACGCTCGACGATCAGCCCGACCAGCGCGAGCATGACCGCGTTGCCGATGAGATGTTCGAGGGATCCATGAGCGTAGACGCTCGTCACGAGCGACCACGGCCGCACCGGAAACGTCGGACCGAGAACGAACAGCGTCGTATGAAGGATCCGAAACGGCCGCAACAACGTCTGTACGGCGAACACGACGGCCATGATCGCGAGCGTCTGAACCGTCGGGCTTCCCGCGAGGCGACCCATATCCGTAACTGTGGCTCACGATAGAAAACTGCACGGGTGGTGTGAGTCGAGCGCGTGAGCGAATGCAGTATCGCGAACGACGGCCGCCGACCCGGCCCAAGCGCCGAGCCGCTCAGTCTTCGAGAACGATCTCGATGGAGACGTCGTTCGGCACCTGGATCCGCATGAGCTGACGGAGTGCGCGCTCGTCGGCGTCGAGGTCGATCAGCCGCTTGTGGACCCGCATCTCCCAGTGCTCCCACGTGGCGGTGCCCTCGCCATCGGGGGACTTCCGGATCGGGACTTCGAGCTCCTTGGTCGGCAGCGGGATCGGCCCGCTGAGATTGACCCCCGTCTTGGTGGCGATCTCGCGGACGTCGTCGCAGATGTCGTCCAGGTCCGCTGGGCTGGTGCCGGCGAGGCGGACGCGCGCCTGCTGCATTATGCCTGGTCGACCGAGAGGACCTTGCCGGCGGCGATGGTCTGACCCATGTCGCGGATGGCGAAGCTCCCGAGTTCGGGGATCTCGCTCGACGGCTCGATGCTCAGCGGCTTCTGCGGGCGCACGGTCACGACGGCGGCGTCACCCGACTGGATGAAGTCGGGGTTCTCCTCCGACACGTCGCCGCTGGAGGGGTCGATCTTCGAATCGATCGACTCGATGGTGCAGGCGACCTGTGCGGTGTGAGCGTGGAAGACCGGGGTGTAGCCCGCGGTGATCACGCTCGGATGCTGCATCACGACGACCTGCGCCTGGAAGGTCTCGGCGACCTTCGGCGGGTCCTCGGCGGGGCCACAGACGTCGCCCCGGCGGATGTCGTCCTTGCCGATCCCACGGACGTTGAACCCGACGTTGTCACCGGGTTCTGCCTTGGGGACCTCCTCGTGGTGCATCTCGACGGTCTTGACCTCGCCGCCGACATCAGAGGGCTGGAAGGAGACGTTGTTCCCGGTCTCGAGGATGCCTGTCTCGACCCGTCCAACGGGGACAGTACCGATGCCCGAGATGGTGTAGACGTCCTGGATCGGGAGTCGGAGCGGGGCGTCGGTCGGCGGCTGGGGCTCCGGCAGGCTGTTGAGCGCTTCGAGGATGGTCTCCTCGTCGTACCAGTCGGTGTTCTCCGAGGCCTCGGCGATGTTGTCGCCTTCGAACGCCGAGATCGGGATGAAACTCGCGTCCTCGGTGTCGAAGTTGACCTGGCCGAGGAGGTCCTTGACCTCCGCGACGGTCTCGTCGTAGTCGTTCTGGTCGTAGTCGACGAGGTCCATCTTGTTGACCCCGACGATCAGCTCCTGGATCCCGAGGGTGCGGGCGAGGAAGACGTGCTCCTGTGTCTGGGGCTGGACGCCGTCGTCCGCCGCCACGACGAGCACGGCGTGATCGGCCTGGCTCGCGCCCGTGATCATGTTCTTCACGAAGTCGCGGTGGCCAGGCGTGTCGACGATGGTGAAGTAGTACTCGTCGGTGTCGAACTCCTGGTGGGCGATGTCGATGGTGACGCCGCGCTCTCGCTCCTCCGCGAGGTTGTCCATCACGTAGGCGAACTCGAAGCCGCCCTTGCCCTTCTCTTCGGCTTCCTCTCGCTGCTGCTCGATGACGTGCTCGGGGACGTTGCCTGTCTCGTAGAGGAGGCGTCCGACGAGCGTGCTCTTGCCGTGGTCGACGTGGCCGATGATGGCCAGGTTCTGGTGCGGTTTGTCTGCCATTGGTGTCTCACGCGCGGGTAGCGCTGTACCGGGATCGTTCGGTAGTTCCAGTTAAAACGATTACGATGCAGCGGCCGAGAACGCCAGCCTCGGACGGTTTGGGACGCCTGCACACAGCCTCGTCGCTGCGGATAACCGGGTTCGATCAGGGGAGTCGGCCGACATCGCCGAGCACCGCCGTCGCGGTCGCCCGGCCGCCCGCGCCACGCCCGCTCAGGTTCAACTGGCCGGCGTGGCGGGTTTCGAGCTGGACGATGTTCTGGGTCCCAGTCACGGCAAGGGTCCCGTTCTCCGGCACGAGACGGGGGCCGACCCGGACTTCGGGCTCCCCGTCGCCGTCGACGACCTCGCCGACGAGGCGAACGGTACGGCCGTCGTCGGTGGCGAGATCGAGCGCGCTCGGAGTGAGATCGGTGATCCCGGTGACGTCGGCGTCCGCGAGCGTCGTCTCGCCGTCCCCGAGAACGTTCGCGAGGATGGCGCACTTGAGCGCGGCGTCGGTGCCCTCGACGTCGAAGGTCGGATCAGCTTCGGCGACACCGAGGTCCTGAGCCTCGGCGAGCACGTGATCGTAGTCGAGTCCCTCGGCGCTCATCCGCGAGAGGATGAAGTTCGCGGTCCCGTTGAGAACGCCCCGGACGGCGGTCACGTTCGTCGGGCCGAGGTCCGCGATCGTCGAGAGCACCGGGATCGCGCCGCCGACGGCGGCCTCGAACAGCACAGTACCGTCACTCTCGCGCTCGGCCGCACGGAGGTCGGCGTAGCGCTCGGCGACTGGCCCCTTGTTCGCGAGCACCACGTGGCAGTCGCGGTCGAGCGCGCGGCGGGCGTGCGAGAACCCCGGCTCGGCGTCGCCGAGCGTCGTCGGCGTGGCCTCCACGAGGACGTCGTACTCCGCACCGAGCGCGCGATCGAGTTCAACAGTTCCGACGCCGCGGCCCTCGGCCTTCCGTTCGAGTGCGGCCTCGACGTCGACCCCCTCGGGATCGACCGTCGCACTCGTGGAGTCGGCGAGCGCCGTCACACGGTGACCGTACTCGCCCGCGAGCTCGCAGACCGCGCTCCCGACCGCACCACAGCCGACGACTGCAAGCCTCATCGGTCGGCCCCCACGAGCGGCTCGACGAGGAGGAGATCCTTCTCGTCGGCCACCGCGCGAACGGTGTCGAGTGCTCGGTCGCGCTCGCCGGCCTGGGTCGCCAGCCGGAGGCGGGCGCTCGCGGGTTCGTCGGTGCCCTCCGGAGCCGACAGCGCGACGTCCGCCACCGAGGCGCTCGCACACTCGACCCGCGAGAGGGTATCGGAGAGGTCGGTCTCGACGAGATCGCCGACGAGTACGACCGAGAGTTCCTCACCGTAGCGTTCCGCGCCGGCCTGGATGACGTTCACACCGGCCTCGCGGAGCGCGGTCACGATGGTCTCGAAGCGTTCGGGCGTCGCCTCCAGATCGACCTCGACCGGGATGTGGCCCCGGGGGGTGAGCGAGCCGCGCTCGTGGAAGATCGAGAGGAGGTTGCCGCCGTTGTCGGCGATGGGTTCGAGCGCGCGGAGGAGTTCGCCAGGCTCGTCGACGAGTTCGAGTCGGACCGTGTAGGCCGAGACCGCCCCGTCGGTGGACTCGCTCACGGCGACCACCGCAGGGTGCGTGCGTCAGTCGGGTTCATACCCCTGCTCGCGGGCCGTCGGGCTTAAACGCTCACTTCTGTGTCTCGTTCGTCGACGCCGCGTCCGCCAGCGCGGCTCAACCCGAAACGTCCCGCTGACAGTCGAATCGCTTAGGGTCGAGCCGTCCCGATTTCGGGTATGTCGATCGCACACCAGGTGGTGGACATCCTCGTCTCGGGGCTCTCGTCGTTTCTGCTCAGCGCGTTCGCGCCGCAGCTCGCGGTGACGATCGGGGTCATCCTCGCCAGCATGTACTACTTCTCGCGGAACCCGTGGGGCAGCCAGAACGGCGAGGAGATCAACGATCAGGTCGACGATCTCTACGAACGGTATCTGCCGTTTTGAGGGGGCGGTGCGGTTGCGACGCGGCGGTGCGGGCCTGGCGGATGAAGGGCGAGCGAACGGAGTGAGCGAGGGCTTCGGCGGTGCTGTCACCGAGCGGTGGCGGCTGCGGGGCTGTGGGTTGTGGAGAGCACCAGCGATCGTACCGCGAACGAGCCGCAGGCGAGTGAGCGGGTGTTTTTAGTCCAGGTTTTTGCGAGTAGCGAGGGACGCGGAGCGTCCCTCGTACCGTGCGAGCGGGCCTGTCCGGACGCGAGAGAGTGGTGGGCGG